>JANMXB010000648.1:0-4294 GCA_031380765.1 Pseudomonadota bacterium
TCACAGCCGAGTCCGCGTTCAACCCATACGCACTATCGGCCACCGGCGCGGTCGGCCTCATGCAGCTCATGCCCGATACTGCCGCGCGCTACGGCGTCAAGAACCGCATGGATCCGTCGCAGAACATTCTGGGCGGCGCCCGCTACCTGAGCGACCTGATGCGCCTGTTCAACAACAACATGCACCTGACCATCGCGGCCTATAACGCAGGCGAAGGCTCGGTGCTCAAGTACGGGCGGAAGATCCCCCCCTTCCCCGAGACCGTCGCCTACGTGCCCAAGGTCCTCGGCTACTACAGGAAGTACCGCCTCGCGTGATTTCTCCGGCAGGGGCCCCCCTGCCGGAGTGAACCGCGGTTACGCTCCGTCGACGCGGTGCCAGGCGGCCTTCGTCGCAAGCCTGGCCTTGTCCCACTCGAGTTTCGAAGTGCCCTTGGCGCGGTTGTACTCGGCCTCGAGGTCGCGCTCGGCCTGGTCGTACGTTTTTCCCGAGAACTGGCTGCGTCCGAGGTAACCCGTGCGATAGGCGGGCGAATAGTCGTCATAGGTGTAGCCCGACTGGTAATAGGGCTCGTGGGAGTAGTTCTGTTCCCAGTAGGCGTACTCGACCGTGGGGTCGATCGCTTCGCCAGCCGCCTTGCCCGCCAGCCCGCCCACGATTGCGCCGACAGCGGCGCCCACTACGGTGCCGACCGGTCCGGCAACCGTGCCGGCTGCAGCGCCCGCCGCCATGCCGCCCGCCGCGGCGCCCAGACCTGTGCCGATGGGATGCGCGCCTGGCGCGCCCGTTATCGGATCGCGGTTCGCGGCGCTGTCATCGGTGCGTGTCGTCTTCATATGTATTTCTCCTTGATGATGGTTCGATGGGGACGGATCGAAGAAAACGGTCCTTCGATCCCGCAGAAATCATCGTCGCTTAGCTTGTCGCGCCCGTTCAGTACGCCAACGTACCGATATCGTGTTTTCCCACATCGATAATTGCGCACCGAATCCGGCCTGCGACTTCATCGTTCCTCCGGTTCGACACGCGAGGCCGGACGTCCGGTCGCGATCGATGAAAAAACTCCGAATGCTGCCCGTCATCCTCATCACCATTGCCGCGACGCTACTCGCGGTGCTGGTGTTCCTGAATTTCAGCAGCGGCGAAAAGAAAATCGACCGCAAGGTGGAGCGCCTCTACACGGTCACGGATCCCGACTTCGCAAGGGCGATGGGCGTTCTGCTTGGTCCGGCAATCGTCGGCGGCAACCGCTTCGAGGCGTTGCTCAACGGCGATCGCATTTTCCCCGCAATGCTCGATGCCATTCGCCACGCGGAGAAGAGCATCACCTTCGAAAGCTACATCTACTGGTCGGGCACCGTCGGCAAGGCGTTTGCCGATGCGCTGGCCGAGCGTGCGCGCGCCGGCGTCAAGGTGCACGTGCTGCTCGACTGGGTGGGCAGCAACAAGATGGAGGCCGCGCTGCTCGATGAAATGGCCCGGGCGGGCATTGAGATCAGGAAATTCCACAAGCCGCATTGGTACAACCTCGCGCGGCTCAACAACCGCTCGCACCGCAAGTCCCTGGTCGCTGACGGAAGGATCGGGTTTACCGGCGGGGTGGGCATTTCGGATCTCTGGTCCGGTGACGCGCAGGACCCGTCGCACTGGCGTGACACGCACTTCAGGGTCGAGGGGCCTGTTGTGGCCCAGATGCAGGCGGTCTTCCTCGACAACTGGGTCAAGGTGACCGGCACAGTGCTCCACGGGCCGAATTATTTTCCCGCGCTCGAGCCCATTGGCAACGGCTTCGCGCAGATGTTCAGCAGCTCGCCTTCGGGCGGCAGCGAAAGCATGCAGCTCATGTACCTGATGGCGATTACAGCCTCGAAGAGCTCGATAGACCTGTCGAGCGCCTATTTTGTGCCGGACGAGCTCACCTTGCGCACCCTGCTCGATGCAATCAAGCGCGGCGTCAAGGTACGCGTTGTCACGCCGGGGCCGCACACCGACACCGAGATTGTCGGAGCTGCCTCGCGGGCGGTGTGGGGCATGCTTCTCGAGGCAGGCGCGGAAATCTACGAGTACCAGCCCACCATGTACCACTGCAAGGTAATGATCGTGGACAACTTCCTCGTCTCGGTCGGGTCGACCAATTTCGACAACCGCTCATTCCGTCTCAACGACGAATCGAACCTGAATGTCTATGACGCCGGCTTCGCGCGCGAACAGGAGGCGATTTTCCGGCAGGATATCGGCCGCTCGCGCCGCGTAAGTCTCCAGCAATGGCAGCAGCGGCCCTGGACCGAAAAGGCTTGGGAGCACGCAATGGGTCTGCTGGGCGCGCAGCTGTAGGCGGCGCGCGCGGATTTTCACCTGAGGGCTGGAGCGACCCGCCAGATGACATTGCCGACGTCGTCGGCTACAAGCAGTGCGCCGCGTCGGTCCACGGCAACCCCCACCGGCCGGCCCAGCGCATTGCCTTCGGCGTCGACAAATCCGGTCAGCACATCTTCGGGCTCCCCCGCCGGCCGGCCGTCTGCAAACGCAACGAACACCACCTTGTAGCCGCTGCGTGGCCGCCGGTTCCAGGAGCCGTGCTCGCCGATGAACGCGCCATTCGCATAGCGTGAAGGCAGCAGCTTGCCTTCATAGAAAGCGAGCCCCAGAGGGGCGACATGAGTGCCCAGCGCGTAGTCGGGCGGGATCGCCGTCGCGACCAGGTCGGGACGCGGCGGCTTTGCGCGCTCGTCCAGATGCTGGCCGAAGTAGCTGTACGGCCAGCCATAGAAGGCACCCTGTTTCACCGACGTCAGATAGTCGGGCACAAGATCGCTGCCCAGTTCGTCACGCTCGTTCACAACGGTCCAGAGTGCGCCAGTCTGGGGCTGCCATGCCATGCCGTTCGGATTGCGAAGTCCGGTGGCCATCAGTTGCGAGCGACCCGAGGCAAGGTCGATTTCGACGATTGCGGCGCGGCCGGCTTCCTGGTCGATGCCGTTTTCCGCGACATTGCTGTTCGAGCCCACTGTCGCATAAAGGCGCGAGCCATCCCGGCTTGCGAGAATGTTCTTGGTCCAATGGTGATTGATCGTCCCCGCGGGCAGATCCGCGAGCTTCGTCCCGGGCGCAGTGATGCTGGTTGCACCTTCCGCGTAAGGAAAGCGCATCACCGCGTCGGTGTTGGCCACGTAGAAATCGCGCCCGACCAGAGCCATGCCGATCGGCGAGTTCAGGCCGGCAAGAAACACGCTGCGGGTTTCCGCGACCCCATCGCCGTCCGCATAGCGAAGAAGCGTAATGCGGTTCGCGCTCGGCACGCCGGCTCCGGCGCGCCGCATGACCTTTTTCATGATCCAGCCCTTGATGCCCTTGCCGTCGTCCGGCTTGGGCGGGGCGCCAGATTCGGCCACGAGGACGTCGCCGTTCGGCAGCACATGGATCCAGCGCGGATGCTCGAGCCCGGTTGCGAAGGCATTCACCGCCAGCCCCGCGGCGGCGGTGGGCGCGACCCCTGGCGGCCACCCTTTGGCTGGCGCGATATGCACCGTCGGAATAACGGAGCGGATGGGTTCCGGCAGAGCGGGCTGCCGGCCGGTGCCAGCCTTGAATGGCAAGGTGGCCGACTCGCATCCCGCCAACAGGGCGCAGGACACCAGCAGAAATGCCGCGCGATTTACCACGATTCAATATGCGTGATCGCCTCAACTGCAGGAACGATATCGATCTCGGCAGGCAGGCTTGCCGCGCGTGAAGCTCCGCTAAACTTGTTGTACAGCGCCGTTACTCTTTGCACATAAGCGCGGGTCTCGCTGAACGGCGGAATCCGGTTTCCATATCGGGCCACTGCATGCTCGCCCGCGTTATAGGCCGCGAGTACCAGGCTTATGTTTTCCTTGAACAGGTCGAGTAGATCACGCAGATAGCGCGCCCCCCCGTGGATGTTCTGCTGCGGATCGAGCCGGTCCTTGACGTCGTACCGCTTGGCCGCGTGCGCGGACAGTTGCATCAGCCCTACCGCCCCGGCGGGCGAACGCGCCGCCGCCCTGTAGTTGGACTCCAATTTGATGATTGCGTGCAACAGTTCCGGCTGCACATTGGTCAACCTGGCCGCGGCACGCACCTGTGCCGCGTAAGGCGTACCCTCATCCCAGGCAGGCGTGGCAGGCGCCGCCACAGCGTCCTCGGCGAGGGCCAACCCGCTGCAAGCGGACAAGCAGAGAAAAAAGGCAAAGCGCCACGCCATCAGGGTCAGCCGTCAAAAGAGTCTCCCTTCGACTGCCCCGTGTAGGCGAAGTTCCTCGGTCAGGCCAAG
>JANMXB010000159.1:0-1820 GCA_031380765.1 Pseudomonadota bacterium
CGCCCAGTGCAGCTTCGACGTCCTTGGGGATGCCCTTGGGCGCGACGATGCCGCGCCACGCGCCAAGCTGCCAATCGCTCCCGGTCGCAGCCTTCAATGTCGGCACGTTGGGATACAGGGCCGCGGGTTGGGACGCCATGACAGCGAGGCTCCTCACCTTGCCGGCGTCGATCAGCGAGCGCGCTTCGGGAAGCGAGCACGGTGCGAATTCCACGCCGCCGGCGACGAGATCCTGCAGCCCCGGCGCCGCGCCGTTGGACGGCACCCACGGCACCGATGCGGGATCGAGTTTCAAGTCCTTGAGCATGCCGGCCACCGCCAGATGCCAGATGCCGCCCTGGCCGGTGCCCGACGCCTTGAACTTGCCCGGATTGGCTTTGACCGCGGCCAGCACGTCCTGCATGTTCTTGTAGGGCGAATCGGCGCGCACCTGAAATCCCGCGGGATCCAGGTTGACCAGGGCGATCGGCGTGTAGGAGCTGTACTTCAGTTCGGTGAGGCCCTGCCAGTGCATCATGGCAATTTCCACAGTCGCCATCCCGATGGTGTAGCCGTCGGGCGGGGCGGTGGCGATGGCGCTGTGGCCCACCACGCCGTTGCCGCCGGTGCGATTGACCACGTTGATCGGCTGCTTGAGCTCGCGCTCGAGCAGGCTGCCGATGATGCGCGCGGTGGCATCAGTGCCCCCGCCCGCGCCCCACGGCACGATCAGCGTGACGGGGCGCTCCGGCCACGCGGCCTGAGCGCCGGCGGAGGCGAGGAGTGCGAGGGCCGCGAACGAGCAGCGCAGCATGCGACTGGGCAGGGCGAACATGGAATTCTCCTTTGGCATACGCAATTGGTGTACGGGTGTACGCGTCGTTGCGCGCGATTTTTAACTATCAGGTTACTTGTTCGGATCGAACAATAAACCATTAACGGCAGGAAACTCAATACTCGCTGTTCACGAGAAGGTGTCAAGTAAGGTTCCTGGCATCGCGCTGCCATCGGGCGTCAGAGCGGCTTGATCGAATAACCGATGCGCGGAAAATGATTCATCACCGCGCCCAGCGACGGATCGTCACGCAGGATCGCGACGTCGTCCCGATCGACGTGGGCGAGCGTGCCCTCGACGGCTGCGGTCGTGTAATCCTCCGGACGGTTCGCCACCCGGCTGCCCGGTGCAGGCAGCGCGTCATCCACAATCGACGGTCCGGGCGGTTCTGGCGCACTCCGCGCAGCAATCTCAAGCGCATCGTTTGCCGGCAGGTCCTCGTGCGTGCCGTGGCCGGTCGCGGCGACACGCGCCATCCAGGCCCGCGTCGCCGGAAACTGCGCCAGTTCGTGCGAGCAGTCGAGAGCCAGCGCGCTCAGAAACCAGAGCCCGTGATACACGGCAAGGTCCGCCTGCCCGGGTGCTTGCGAAAGGAGCCACGGCCTGCCGTGCGCCAGCATCTGTTCGACAACCGGAAGTTCGGCGCGCACCAGGGCGAGATTGCGCAGCGCCACTGCCTTCAGGCGTTCCGGTGTGGGTGCCGGTTTGCCGCGCAACATCGCGCGATCGACGTGCAACTGCGGATGCACCGTGCCGGCGTTGATGCCGGAGACGTAGCGGGCGATCGGCCAGAAGAGGTCGCGCTCGGCCCAGGCTTCGATGGCGGTAGCGATTCCGCGTGTGCCGGCGTGCATCAGCGGCGGCAAGGGAAAGCGGCGATCCAGCTCGCGCGCAATGGTGCGCGTGTCGCAGTACACGTCCGCCCCGATCTGCAGGACGGGGATGTGACGGTAGCCTCCGGTCAGCGCGACGAGTTCCGGCTTCGGCATCACGGAAGGCGCAATGA
>JANMXB010000175.1:0-2672 GCA_031380765.1 Pseudomonadota bacterium
AGGGTCGCATTTCGCCTGGTTTCGTGCCGCTCTGCGCTACCATTGCCGTCCCCCCAAGCGCCGAGGATTGCCCGAATGAACAAGACCATTGTGCTGGCGAACCGCCCGCAGGGTTGGGTCAAGCCTGAGGATTTCCGGCTCGAATCGTCGCCCCTGCCGGCGCCCAAGGATGGCGAGGTGCTGGTGAAAAACCTTTGGCTCTCGCTCGATCCGTATATGCGCGGGCGCATCAGCGACGCCAAGAGTTACGTGCCGCCGGTGGCGATCGGCGCGGTGATGGTCGGTCAGACGGTGGGCGAAGTGGTCGAATCGAACTATTCCGGCCTGAAGCCGGGCGACAACGTGCTCACTTCGCTGGGCTGGCAAACGCACGGCGTCGTGAGGGGTGCGGAAATCACCAAGGTCGACGGTTCGCGGGTACCGTTGTCCTATTACCTCGGCGTGCTTGGCATGCCCGGGCTCACCGCCTACTTCGGCCTCTATGAGATAGGCCATCCGCGCGCAGGCAACACGCTCGTCGTTTCCGCGGCCTCGGGGGCCGTTGGCAGCGTGGTCGGGCAGCTCGCCAAGGCATCGGGTTGCCGCGTAGTCGGCATCGCGGGCGGCAAGGCGAAGTGCGACTACGTCGTGAAAGAGCTCGGTTTCGATGCGTGCGTCGACTACAAAGCGGGCAAACTCAACGAGGACCTCGGTGCGGCCTGCCCGAACGGGGTGGATGTCTATTTCGAGAACGTCGGCGGCCAGATCATGGATGCCGTGATGGCGCGCATGAATTTCGCCTCGCGCATGATCGTCTGCGGCCTGATCTCTGACTACAACTCCACGGAGCCCTACGGCATGAAGATGATGCGCTCGGTGCTCGTGAACCGCATCCGCATGCAGGGCATGATCGTGTTCGACTGGGTCAACCGCTATCCCGAAGGCATCAAGACCCTTTCCGGCCTCGTGGCTGGCGGCAAGATCAAGTATCGCGAGTCGGTCGTGCAGGGAATCGAAAACGCCCCGCAGGGCCTCATCGACCTCCTGCAGGGGAAGAATTTCGGCAAGCAGCTGGTCAAGCTGGCCTGAGCCCGCCGTGGCCGACGATTCGCCGCGACTTCAATCCGAATTCCGCTATGTCGGTTTCTGGAAGCGATTCGTCGCCTTCCTGATCGACAGCTTTATCCTGGCCGCCATCATGGTCCCGCTGCTCGCAGTTGTGTACGGATGGGGCTATTTCGACACGGAGCGCGCGGGATTCGCTGGCACGTGGGATTTTTTCGTCCAGATCGTGCTGCCGGCGATCGCCGCGATCGTTTTCTGGCGCTACCGCGGTGCAACGCCGGGCAAGATGGCGATTTCGGCGGTGATCGTCGATGCCCAGACCGGGCAGGCCCCGTCGACCAGGCAGCTCGTGGTGCGCTATTTCGCTTATTTCGTTTCCATCCTCCCCTTGTTGATCGGTTTCGCCTGGATCGGGTTCGATCCGAGGAAGCAGGGGTTTCATGACAAGATCGCCGGCACTGTGGTGATCCACGACAAGGTAATCAAGCAACTATCATGATCGATCTCTACACCTGGCCCACGCCCAACGGGCACAAAGTCCACATCATGCTCGAGGAGACGGGTATCCCTTACCGTGTGCATCCGGTCAACATCGGCACAGGCGAGCAGTTCGCGCCCGCGTTTCTCAAGATCTCGCCGAACAACAAGATGCCCGCAATGGTCGATCCCGACGGTCCGGGCGGAAAGCCCCTGTCGATGTTCGAATCCGGTGCGATGCTCATCTACCTCGCTTCCAAAAGCGGGCGGTTCCTTCCCGAGGACCTCGCCAAAAAATGGTCGACGCTGTCCTGGCTGATGTTCCAGATGGGCGGCGTGGGCCCGATGCTCGGCCAGGCGCACCACTTCCTCGGCTATGCGCCGGAGCGGATTCCCTACGCGATGGACCGGTACAAGAACGAGGCCAACCGCTTGTACGGCGTCATCGACCGGCGGCTCGGAGAAACCAACTACATCGCTTGCGACGAATACACAATCGCCGACATGGCGATCGTGCCCTGGTTGCGCTACCCGGACCGCCAGGGTGTGGAGATCGACGAGTATCCGCGCCTCAAGCGCTGGCGCGATGCGATCGTCGAGCGCCCCGCGGTAAAGCGCGCGCTCGAAGTGCTGGCCGAGCGCCGCCGTCCCGGTGCCATGAGCGACAAGGAAAAGGAAGTGCTGTTCGGCAAGACGCAGTACGCCAAGCGATGAGCACGGGTGCAAATTCGTCTCTGAAAGGGAAAGTCGCCTGGATCACCGGCGGCGGCAGCGGCATCGGCCTCGCTGGCGCAGTCGAGCTTGCGAAAGCCGGCGCACACGTGGTGATCTCCGGGCGGACTAAAGCGACCAACGACAGCGCGGAAAAGGAGCTCAAGGCGCTCGGTAGCGCAGAGGCCATTCTGCTCGACGTCGCCGACAAGAAAGCCGTCAAGGCCGCGGCGGACGCGATCCTCGCAAAGCATGGCCGCATCGATATCCTCGTGAACAGCGCCGGCACCAACGCCACGCAACGCAATTTCGACGTGGTCACTACCGAGGCATGGGACGACGTGGTGGCGATCAACCTGTCGGGCCTTTTCTACTGCGTGCACTCGGTCCTGCCGGCGATGCGCAAGCAGAAGGACGGCCTCATCATCAACGTCTCTTCG
>JANMXB010000202.1:0-14138 GCA_031380765.1 Pseudomonadota bacterium
TGCGAACAGCGCGGCTGCGACCAGCACACAGATGCGGCAAAGTGTTCTCTTGTCCACGAATGTCGGTCTTGGTCGCCTGGCTCGCCCTGGCGGGGAGCGATTGGGTACATTAACGGATAGGAAAATGGAAAATCGATCTTCCCTGACGCGCGTCGCGTAACGAGCTATTAGTGGAAAAACCACATGACAATCTACCCGCTTGGCACCCCTCGGGCAACACTTCCAAACATTCTTGGGGGCTATTGGAGACTGCTGCGCTTCACTCAACAATCACTGTTTCGCGTCTAATAATCGCAGTCAAACGACGATCGCCTGCGGACCATCGGTATGCTTCTCGATGCGACCGATCATCCAGACCGTCTCGCCAGCGTCCGACAGAAGCTTCGTCGCCTGCGCTGCATCCTCAGCCCCGACGACGATCGCCATTCCGATCCCGCAGTTGAACACGCGATGCATCTCGTCCTCAGCCACGCCGCCCTCCTTCTGCAGCCAGTCGAACAGCGGCGGACGCGGCCAGGACTTCGAATCGATCACCGCTCGCGCTCCCTCGGGTAGCATGCGCGGCACGTTGCCCGTGATCCCACCGCCTGTGATGTGCGCGAGGCCTTTGACCGGCAACACTTGCATGAGCGCAAGCGCGGATTTAACGTAAATTCGGGTGGGTTCCATCAGCACATCCGCAAGCGGGCGGCCGTAAAAATCGGCATCGAGGTCGGGCTTCGCGCGCTCGATGATCTTGCGCACCAGCGAAAACCCGTTTGAATGCAGCCCGCTCGAAGCCAGGCCCAGCACCGCATCGCCCGGCGCGATCGAGCGCCCGTTGATGATCCGGTCCTTCTCGACCACCCCGACGCAGAAGCCGGCGAGGTCGTATTCGCCCTCGGGATACATGCCCGGCATCTCGGCGGTCTCCCCGCCGATCAGAGCGCAGCCGGCGAATTCGCAGCCGCGCGCGATCCCCTTGATCACGTCGGCCGCCACCGCCGTTTGAAGCTTGCCGCAAGCGAAGTAGTCGAGAAAAAAAAGCGGCTCCGCGCCCTGCACCAGCACGTCGTTGACGCTCATTGCGACCAGATCGATGCCCACCGTGTCATGGCGTCCCAGCGCGAAGGCGAGCATGAGCTTGGTGCCCACGCCGTCGGTGCCCGAAACGAGCACCGGCTGGCGGTATTTTTTCGGGATCTCCATGAGCGCGCCGAAGCCGCCGATGCCTGCGAGCACTTCGGGCCGCAGCGTGCGCTTCGCAAACGGCTTGATCGCCTCGACCAGCGCGTCGCCCTCGTCGATGTCGACCCCCGCGTCGCGGTAGGAAAGGCCTTTGTTCATCCTGGAAACAGCGAGGGGTGTGGCCTGATCGGCGTGTTAAAGTTAGAAGATAGTATTTCCGCGTTCTTCCTCTCGTATTTTACGTCAAATGACCGCGACTGGCTTCGCGAATCCGCGCATGTGGACATGGCTCGCCATTGCGTTCATCGCCGCATGGCTGGTGTGGCTGCTGTCGCCCATTCTCGCCCCTTTCCTGGCCGGCGCGATCATCGCGTATGTGCTTAATCCGCTGGTGAACCGCCTCTCCGGGCGTTACGTCGGGCGTACGCTGGCCGTGCTGATCGTGCTCGTGCTGGCGCTTGTGGTGGTAGTCGCCGTAATGCTGGTGGTGGTGCCCCTCTTCTACAAGGAAGCGCGGATGATGTCGGAGCGGCTGCCCGATTTCCTCACGTGGCTGAACAACCACGTCGCGCCGCTCGTCCAGTCCCACATGGGCGTTGCGATCGTGTTCGACCTGGAATCGGCCAAGCTTTTCATGACACAGCTTCTGCAGTCCAACCGCGGCCTGGTACAGCAGCTGCTGGGCTCGCTGCAGATCGGCGGCCTCGCGCTGCTGGGCTTCATCGTCAACCTGCTGTTGGTGCCAGTCGTACTCTTTTACCTCCTGCGCGACTGGAACGGGCTGCTCGCGCGGATCGACGCGGTGATCCCCCGTCATCGGCGCGCGCAGATCCTCGGGCTTGCGCGGGAGGTCGACGTCGTGCTGGCCGAGTTCCTGCGCGGCCAGCTGCTGGTCATCCTCGTGATGGTCTGCTTCTACTCGGCTGCGCTCTGGCTTACGGGGCTGGAGTTCGCGCTGCCGGTCGGCGTGATCACCGGCGGGCTGGTTTTCATTCCCTACATTGGCGCATTCATCGGCTTCCTGCTCGGCACGGTCGCCGCACTCCTGCAGTTTGATACTTTCACGGGTGTCCTGTTCGTCTGGCTGGCATTCGCCATCGGTCAGGCGCTGGAGGGCATGCTGGTCACCCCGCTGCTGGTGGGCAAGCGCATCGGCCTGCATCCGGTGGCGGTGATCTTCGCCCTGCTCGCTTTCGGCCAGGTGTTCGGTTTCTTCGGGGTGCTGCTCGCGCTGCCCGCGAGCGCGGCGCTGCTCGTGGGCATGCGCCACTTGGGCGCCGCATACCTCGCCGGCCCGCTGTATGGCGGCGCCGCGGACCCCTCGCACGGGGATGGCGAGATTTGAGCATGCGCCAGCTGGTCCTCGAACTATCGCCGCAACCCGCGCCCACGCTCGACAGCTTCGTCAGCGGCCGCAACGGGGAGCTGGTTGCAAAATTACGGGACCTCGCGGCCGGAAGGCTCGCTGAGACGGTTGTCTACCTGTGGGGCGAAAAAGGTTCCGGCCGCACCCACCTGCTCGGGGCGACGGTGCGCGCCGCTGCGCATCCTGCGAGCATTGCGGTTGCGGACGACGTGGATCGCCTCGACGGGCCCGGGCAGATCGCCCTGTTCAACCGCATCAATGAAATCCGCGAGCGCGTCGGCGGGGAAGGCGGCACCCTCCTGGCGGCAGGATCGGCGCCGCCGGCGCAGCTCGCGTTGCGCGACGACCTGAAAAGCCGCCTCGCGTGGGGGCTGGTTTACCAGGTGAGAACGCTTACCGACGAGGAGAAAGCCACCTGCCTGCGCGAAGCCGCCGCGCGCCGCGGCCTGCGAATCGCCGACGAAGTGGTTGCCTACCTGCTCGCACATGTGCGGCGCGACCTGCCCACGCTGATCGCCATTCTCGCGCACCTCGACGAATATTCGCTCTCGCGCCAGCGTCCGCTGACCCTGCCGCTGGTGCGCGAAGCGCTGGCCGTGCTGGAATGACGATGGGTGCCGCAAGCCTGGCATTGTTCGACCTCGACAACACGCTGCTGACCGGCGACAGCGATTACGAGTGGGGCCAGTTCCTCATCGATCGCGGCGTGCTCGACCGCGCCGAGTACGAAGCGCAGAACAACGTCTTCTTCGAGCAGTACAAGGCCGGCACGCTCGACATCCATGAATACCTGCAGTTTGCGCTCGGCACGCTGGCGCGGCATACCGCGCGGGAACTGGAGGGCTGGCACGCGGAATTCATGGCCACCCGCATCCGGCCGATGATCGGACCCAAGGCGCTGGCCCTCGCGCGCAGGCACCTCGATGCGGGCGACCTGTGCGCGGTGGTGACCGCCACCAACAGTTTCGTCACCACGCCGATCGCGCGCGAATTCGGGATCGGACACCTGATAGCGACGGAGCCCGAGCGCAGCGGAGACCGGTTCACGGGCCGCGTTGCCGGCACGCCCTGCTTCCGGGAAGGCAAGATCGTGCGCGTGATGGACTGGCTGGAGTCGCTGGGCACGCCGCTGGAGGGTTTTGCGCGAAGCACGTTCTACAGCGACTCGCAAAACGACCTGCCCCTGCTTTCTCTGGTAAAACACCCGGTGGCCGTGGACCCGGACAGCGTGCTCGCCGCCGAAGCGGCGCGGCGCGGCTGGCCGGTGATTTCGCTGAGATAAAATCCAGGAGGCATGATCAAGAAGTTCATCCGCAAGGTGCTCGGCCTCAAGGCCGCCGGTCCGAAGCGCGTTCCCCGCGCCAAGCACGCCATCGAGCGCAACCGCATCAGCCCCGCCGCCCTCAAGGTGTGCGGCGTGCTGCACGAGGCCGGGTTTGCAGCCTATGTGGTGGGTGGTGCGGTCCGGGATCTCCTGCTTGGCGCCACGCCCAAGGATTACGACGTGGCCACCAATGCGCGCCCCGAGGAGGTGAAGCCGCTGTTTCGCCGCGCGATCCTCATCGGCCGGCGATTCCGGATCGTGCACGTGATCCTGAACCAGGAGACCGTGGAGGTCTCGACGTTCCGCGCGGCGGACACCGGCGACTCGCAAAAGGACGAGCACGGACGCGTCCTGCGCGACAACGTTTTCGGCAGTCAGGAAGAAGACGCGCTGCGCCGCGATTTTTCCGTAAACGCCCTCTACTACGATCCGGCGACCGAGGAAGTGATCGATTTTCACGACGGCCTTGCGGACCTCAAAAAGCGCACCATGCGCGTGATCGGCGATCCGGTAACCCGTTATCGCGAGGATCCTGTACGCATGTTGCGCGCGGTCCGGCTCGCGGCGAAGCTTGGCCTGTCGATCGAATCGGGCTCGCGGGCGCCGATCAGGAAACTCGCCCCGCTCATCGGCAACGTCCCGCCCGCGCGCCTGTTCGACGAGATGCTCAAGCTCCTCCTGTCCGGGCATGCGAGCGCGTGCGTGCGGCGCCTGCGCGACGAGGGCCTCTCGGAGGGCCTGCTGCCGCTGCTCGACGTGATCCTCGACCAGCCGCTGGGCGAGCGCTTCGTCACGCTGGCGCTGGCCCAGACCGACGAGCGCATAAAGACCGACCGGTCCGTTTCGCCGGCATTCCTGTTTGCCGCACTCCTCTGGCACGAGGTCCTGGCGGCATCCAAAGCGCGCGAAAAAAAGGGCGAGCGCCCGGTCCTCGCGCTCGAGGCCGCGATGGACGAAGTGCTCGAGACGCAGTGCGAGAAGCTCGCGATAACGCGCAAACTCACCGCCACGATGCGCGAAGTCTGGACCATGCAGCCGCGCTTCGAGCAGCGCTCCGGCCAGCGGCCGTACCGCCTGCTCGAATCGCCGCGATTCCGCATGGCCTACGATTTTCTCGCTTTGCGCGCGGCCAGCGGCGAAGTCGCCGAGGAGCTGGAAATCTGGTGGCGCTCGTTCCAGAGCGCCGAAGAGGAGACGCGCAGGGCCATGCTGCAACCGGACAGCGGCCCGAAACCGCGCCGCCGCAGGCGGCGCAAGAAGACCGCCGAGGGCTCCTCCGGCCCGGCGGCCGACGCGGCAGCCGAACCTTCGGGCTGACGCGCGCTTGAAAGTCAGCGCCTTCATCGGCCTGGGCGCCAACCTGGACGACCCGCGCGATCAGGTAGAGCGCGCGCTCGGCGAACTGGCGCGGCTGCCGCAAAGCACCCTGGTGGCCAGGTCGTCGCTGTGGCATTCGGCCCCGGTCGGCTACGCGAACCAGCCGGCGTTCGTCAACGCGGTCGCCAGGCTCGAAACCGGCTTGTCAGCGGATGCGCTGCTGGACGAATTGAAAAAGGTCGAATCGGCGCACGGGCGCGCAAGAAGCTTTGCCAACGCGCCGCGCACGCTTGACCTGGACCTTCTCCTTTACGGCGAAGAAGTGCGCGCTTCCCCGCGGCTCACCCTGCCCCATCCGCGCATGCACGAGCGCGCCTTCGTGCTCAATCCTCTCCTGGAGATCGCGCCCGAGGCGGTGATCCCCGGCCACGGGAGCGCGCGTGCGAACCTGCAGGCCGTGGCGGACCAGGCCTGCGAAAGAATCGCCTGAATGCCGAATCTTTCGCCCGGCACGTTTGCGCTCACGCAGGGGAGGGTCTTCCCTGGATAACCTGAAATACATCGTCGTCGAGGGACCCATCGGGGTGGGCAAGACCAGCCTCGCGCGCAAGCTCGGGGACAGGCTCTCGGCCACCCTCATGCTCGAGCAGCCGATGGACAACCCTTTCCTCGCGCGCTTCTACGAGGACATGGCGCGGTTCGCGCTGCCCACCCAGCTGTTCTTCCTGTTCCAGCGCGCCAAGCAGCTCGAGCCGCTCGCCCAGCTCGACATGTTCAGCCACGTCACCGTGGCCGATTTCCTGCTCGACAAGGATCCGCTTTTCGCCCGTATCACGCTGTCGGGCGACGAGTTCGCCCTGTACGACCGGATATTCGAGACCCTCAAGCCGCAGGCGCCGCCGCCCGACCTCGTGATCTACCTGCAGGCGCAGCCCGACACGCTCATCGAGCGCGTGCGCCGGCGCGGCGTGGCTTTCGAGCGGCAGGTCAGCGAGGAGTATCTCGCCCTGCTGGCCGAAACCTACACGCGGTTCTTCTACCATTACACCGACGCGCCGGTCCTCATCGTGAATTCCGAGAACATGAATTTCGCCGACCGCGAATCCGACCTGGACCTGCTGCTCCACAAGATCGCGACCATGCGCAGCCGGCGCGAGTTCTTCAACAGAGGCTGATGTGCTGTGCCGCAGGCCGGGCAATCCGGCCGGCGGGTTAACCGGGATAGGGATCGAACGTCAGCGACTCCACGGGACATCCCATGGCCTTGGCGATCGCATCCATTGCGTCGTCGGTGATGGCGACGGCCTGGAAGTCGGCTTCGCCCCCCTTGGAAGCGATGAAGGTTTTGGCCTCCGATTCCGATGTCCACGTCACCACCGGGTCCGGAGACACCCCATCGACCTGGCGACAGATCGGAAAGCCATCGGTTTTATAGACGATTGCGTACATGCGTGGTCCCCCGTCCTTCGGTTAAAACTGTAACCCATATGGGGTGCAGTTTCCACCTCTCAAAATCCTGCGACCGAACCGTCTCCGCGCGGATCGAAGCCGCCCTCCAGCGCGCCGTCGGGGTGCCGCACCAGCGCGCCGGCATGGCCCATGGTCTCCTCGAAATCCCCCAGTACTTCAATGTCATGGCCGCGTGAACCGAGATCTTCGATCAGCGCGCTGCCAAGGCGGGCTTCGAGTTTCAGAGTCTCCGATGCCGAGCCCCACGTACGACCGAGAAGCCAGCGCGGCGCGCTCACCGCCTGCTGCACCGGCTGGTTGAACACGGCGTAGCGCGTGAACACCGCGGCCTGCGTCTGGGGCTGGCCGTCGCCGCCCATCGTCCCGTACACGATGGTTCTTCCGTCGCGCAGCCGCGCCAGCGCCGGGTTGAGCGTATGGAACGGCTTCTTGCCCGGCCGCAAACTGTTGATCGCGTCTTCGGCAAGCGAGAAGCTGCACCCGCGGTTCTGCCAGTTGATGTGCGTGCCCGGAAGCACCACTCCCGAGCCGAACTCATGGTAGATGCTCTGGATGAAACTGACCGCGCGCCCTTCGCCGTCGATCACGCCCATCCAGATGGTCCCGCCCGGATCGGTTTTGAGCACCCAGGCACGCGCCCTCTTCATGTCGATGTTCGCCGCGAGGCGCCCGAGCGCCGCATCTTCGAGCAAAGACTGCGCCTCGACCTTCATCCAGGCCGGATCGGTGAGGTGCGGATCGCGGATGCCAAGGAAGGCCTGCTTGGTCGCTTCGACCACCGCGTGCACATGGTCGGCGCTGTCAGGCGCAAATTCGGCAAGGCCCAGCCGATCGAGGATGCCAAGGATCGCCAGCGAAACCGCGCCTTGCGTCGGCGGCGTCATATTGTAAAGCGTGCCGGTGGAATGCACGAGCTTCAGCGGCACCACTTCTTTGGCCGCGTGCGCTGCGAGGTCGGCAAGCGCAAGCGGGCTTCCGATCGCGGCCAGGTCCTGGGCAATCGAGCGCGCCAGATCGCCGCGATAGAAATCCGCGAGGCCCGCCTCCGCCAGGCGTTGCATGGTGGCCGCAAGCGTCATCTGCGCGAACAGCGAACCTTGCACCGGCACCGTGCCGCCCGGCATGAATCGCCGGGCGAACCCCGGCACATTTTCGAGTTCCGCGCGCTTGCCCGAGGTATTGCGCTCCTGGCTCGCGGTGACGGGCACGCCTTGCCCCGCATAGTAGATGCTGTCGGCAAGGAGGCGCGCGAGAGGCAGTTTTCCGCCGAACTTGCGGCGCGAGAGCGTAAGAGCCAGCTCCCATCCCGCAATCGTGCCCGCCACGGTGTTCGCCGCGAGCGCGCCACGGGGAGGAATCGATTTCAAGCCTCTGGCTGCGTAGAATTCGATGGATGCCGCTGCTGCGGCCGGCCCGCAGGCGTCGATGGCCACGGGTTCCGCGCCGGGTGCCGCGATCAGCCAGAAAGCATCGCCGCCGATGCCGGTCATGTGCGGATACACGACCGAGATCGTCGCCGCCGCCGAGACCATCGCTTCGATCGCATTGCCGCCTTCGCGCAGGATGCCGGCCGCGGATTGCGCTGCCAGCGAGTGGGAGGCCACCGCAATGCCGCGGCGCGCGTAACTGGTGTGGAGCATCGATGCCTCTGATTGCGGAAGAAGGCGGATGGTGCCGCGTTTGGGTCCGGCGGCGCAAGCGCGCTGGTCTACAATCGCCCGAGGTCAAAGCCGAGGGCAGTCATGGCCACGAAGAGTCCCGACGAGCAGTTTTTTGTTTCGGACATGTTCCGGGGCAGGGAAGGCGGCGTGCGCGAGCGGCCGGACCTGGGCAGCGTGCGCGAAGCCGCGCGCGATACTCCCGTGTATCGCGAATGCGACGTGCTGGTCGCCGGTGGCGGGCCGGCCGGGACCGCGGCCGCGGCCGCGGCTGCCAGAATGGGTGCCGATGTCGTGCTGCTCGAGCGCTACAACCACCTCGGCGGACTGTCGACCGGCGGCCTGGTGATCTGGATCGACCGCATGACGGGCTGGGATGGCGAACTTGTGATCCGCGGTTTCGCCGGTGAAGTGTTCGACCGCCTGCCGAAGGACGCGGTCGCGGGGCCCGAGCCGCGCGAATGGGGCTCGCGCGATCCGGCGCGCGCCGCGTACTGGTCGCATCGCACGAGTGCGTTTCACGGGATCGTCACCTGGTCGCCGACGATCGACCCGGAGCGGCTGAAGCTGCTTTCGCAGTCTCTGCTCCTCGAGCGCAAGGTGCATCTTGTTTTCCACGCATGGATCGCGGCGCCGATCGTGGAGGACGGTGTCGTGCGCGGTGCGATCTTCGAGAGCAAGTCCGGCCGCCAGGCGGTGCGCGCCAAGGTCGTGGTCGACGCCACCGGCGACGGCGACCTGCATGCGATGGCCGGCGCGCGCAGCGAGACCGACATCGAGGAATCCGACATCCACCATTGCATGAACACCTCGTGGCTGTTCGGCGGGGTCGACATGGACGGCTGGATCGAGTTCAAGGCGGGACGGCCGGAACAGTTCGCGCAATTCATGCGGCTGGGCCGCGAGCGCCTGCGGTTTTTCGAAAAACCGTTTGTCTCCTGGAGGAACGACATCGCGCTGTACATGGGCCCGCGCCAGTCCGGATTCTCGGCGCTCGACGTGGATGACCTCACCACGGTGGAAATCCGTTCGCGCGACCTCATGGCGCAGCATCTGGATTTCTATCGCGAGCATGCACCGGGTTTCGAGCAGGCCTATCTGCTCTACGGCGCCCCCCAGCTCGGTGTGCGTCATGCGCGCAGACTGGTTGGGATTTCGAGGATCTCGCGCGCGCAATGGCCGACGGGGCTCGTTTACGCAGACGAAATCGGCGTGTCGCCCTGCCTTTCGCCGAAATTTCCCAACGTCTCGATTCCGTATGGCAGCCTGGTGCCCATAGCGCTCGACGGTGTGCTCGCCTGCGGCCGGCACCTTTCCTGCGATGCCACGTCGCACTCGTTTTTGCGCGAGATCCCACAGTGCTGGATCACCGGGCAGGCCGCGGGCGCAGCCGCCGCCATTGCCGCGAACCGTGGAATCGCGCCCCGCTCGATCGACATTCAAGAGCTTCAGGGCGCACTTCTCGCCCAGGGCGTGTTTCTGCGCAATCCGGTCACCGTCGCAGCCACCTGAACGTTCTAGTACGTTCCGGCCCCGATTTAGCCGGCTGTCCAATCGCGTCGCTGCTGCGCAACAAGTCGTGCGTCCGGCGATGATTGCAAGAATCTGTCATTGCGCAACCCATTGAAGCAGCGTCTAATTGTTCTCGGAAGCGTCCGGTTGTTGAAGAATTGTTGAGATCTGGACCAGGACAATGGCCTCCATGGGGAGGCAACAAACTGAGGAGCAATTCATATGGGCACAATGGGGGATGCGGCATTTTTGAACACCGGGGTTCGTTCTGCTTACGGCAGGGCAAACACCCAGTACGACGTGGAATTCGACCCGGCCACCGGCACGATCTGGGGATTTTTCAATCCGAAAGGCACACCCTGTTTCAGCCTCGGCCTGCTGAAAGACATTCGCGTGCACGACAGCCTGCTGGAAACCAATGCGGGCCACGTGCAGTTCCAAGGCGCGATGCATGAAGCCAATTTTTACGTTGCCGGCTCGCGCGTTCCACGCGTCTACAACCTGGGCGGGGATCTCGCGCTGTTCGTGCTGCTGATCAAGTCGCGCGATCGCGAAGCGCTGGCCCACTACGCGAAGCTGTGCATCGACAACGTTTACCCCCGCATCCGCAATTACGCGAGCCCCACCCTGACCACGATTTCGTTGGTGCAGGGCGATGCGCTTGGCGGCGGCTTCGAGACCGCCCTGACCAGCGATGTGATCGTTGCCGAAGAAAGCGCGCAGATGGGCCTGCCGGAAATCCTGTTCAACCTGTTTCCCGGCATGGGCGCTTACAGCCTGCTTGCCCGGCGCATAGGCATGCGCGCTGCGGAGGAGTTGATTCTCTCGGGCAGGATCCTGCCGGCGAGGACCCTCCACGAAATGGGCATCGTCGATGTTGTCGCCGCGGATGGCCAGGGCGAAAACGCCGTGAACGACTGGATCGCCAAGGCCTCCAGACGCCGCAACGGCTATGCCGCGGTCTATCGCGCCCGGCAGCACGTGCATCCGATCACACGCGAAGAGCTGGACGCCATCACGGAGACATGGGTCGACGCCGCACTGCGGCTGGAGGACCGCGACCTCAAGATGATGAGCCGGATCGTGCGCTCGCAGATGCGCCGCATGGAGCGCGGCGACGTGACCGACGTGACAGCGGATGCGCTGGCTGCCGCGGGCTAGGCCTGGATCAGCGAAGCGAACCCCGCGGCTCCGAACTCCTGGCCAAATTGAAAAAAGTTGACCCGCGTCGAATTGACGATGGCCTCCTGCGCCACGGGATCGTCGATCTTCTTCACAAGCAGGTTGAGCTTTGCCATGTGGTCCTGGTCCATGGAAGCATGCGAGGTCAGGAACTTGAACCCGCCAGCGGCCACGTCGCGTCCGGTGGCTCGCGCAATCGCATCGGATACGCGTCCGCCGTACACCGAGGAGATGACTTCGAGCGTGTAGAGCATCCCGAGGACCGAGCAGGCATGGCGGCGCTCGGCGGCCCAGTAGTTGAACGCAATCATGGCCTGGATGGGCGCACTGGGCGGCCGCAGCCGGGCCGCGTCGACATCCCCCCCCGTTGCCTGGATGTCGTCCATGACCCAATTCTCGTGGCCCTTCTCCTCCTCGATGCGCTCGTAGAGCTCGTAACGCACCACGCTGAAGCGGTCGTCGCAGCGCGAAGCGGCGGCGGCCATGATGGGGCAGAAATGCCAGACGATGTGATACAGGTCGTGAAGGAACGCGCGGTACTCGGCCAGGGAAAGTCCGTGATGGATCATGGAATGGATCTTGGGTTGCGCCTCGAGATCCCTGCGGCTCGCGTCGGTCGCCTCGATGAGCGTGATGAAGAAAGACATGTGCGGATTGTTCCCCTGAATTTTTCAGCAATCAATTTTGCCACGGACATTCTATCCCTATGACCCCGATCAAACTCTACATGCTGGTGTTTCCGCTGTTCATCGCGGCGATTGCTGCCGAGGCAGCCTATTTCCGCTGGGCGCTGCACAGGGAGTATGGCTGGAGGGCGACGCTTTCCAACGTGGTCGTCGCGCTCGGCCGCCTCGTTACCGAGGGTGCGCTCGCGGCCATCGTGCTCGCAGTGTATTTCGCCGCCTACAGCGCGCGTCCGTTCGACATTCCGATGGACAACTGGATAAGCTGGGTCGCGCTGTTCTTCGCAGTCGACTTCGCCTATTACTGGCTGCACCGCATGAGCCATGAAATCCGCTGGATGTGGGCACAGCACGCCGTCCACCATTCGGCGCGCCAGCTCACGCTGTCGGTAGCCTACCGCCTTGGATGGACCAGCCTCATTGCCGGTCCGTGGCTTTTCCTGGTGCCGGTGTGCTGGCTCGGGTTCCACCCGCTGTCGGTGGGCCTGATGTTCGCGGCCAACCTCATCTACCAGTTCTGGCTGCATACCGAGACGGTGCCCAGGCTCGGCGTGCTCGAAACCGTTTTCAACACGCCTTCGCATCATCGTGTGCATCACGGCGTCAATCCGGAGTACCTCGACCGCAACTATGGCGGCGTGCTGATCGTCTGGGACCGCATCTTCGGCACTTTCGCGGCAGAAAGGGCGGGTACGGCCATCGAGTACGGCCTGGTCCACCAGATCGACACGCTCAACCCTTTGAAGATCGTGGTGTCGGAGTGGGTGTCGCTGTTGCGCGACCTTCGCTCGGCGCGCGATCTGCGCGAGGCGATCGGTTACGCTTTCGGAAAGCCCGGCTGGGGGCCGCAGCGCGGGACGCAGTCCGCCCCTGTCGCGCCGGAAAACCCCGCCGAAGCGCCGGAACCCCTACACGGCTGAGCGGCGCTTGTCCTGCAGGTGGCGCTCAAGGGCCTCGCGCGCGGCTGCCAACTCCTGCTCGAGGGATTTGATCAGCTGAGGCGACTGGAGCTTGAGCTCCGCGTCGGAAAGCCGGCCCAGATCGCCGCATACGCGCGTGAGGCGCTCCGCACCCATGCTGGCCGCCGATCCCTTCATGGCGTGCAGGTGGTTGCGGAATTCGGTGAAGTTGCGCGCCGCGACCGACGATTGCACTTTCTGGATCAGGTCATCGTTATCGGCGACGAACACACCGATCAGCCTCTCCAGAAAACCGGCAGAGCCGAGCGCTTCGAGCTGCGACAGCGTCTCCTCGTTCACGACTTGCGCGTCGTGGACCCGCGCCGCGGGCAAGCCGGTGGATGCTTGCGCCTGCGGCCTGTCGGCCCCGGAGGCCGGGACCCCGACCCCTTTCTCGACCAGCTCCTGGATGCCCTCCAGCAGTTTCATGGCTTCGATGGGCTTGGGCAGGAAGGCGTCGGCACCCGCCTCGAGGCATTCCTTGCGGGCGTCGGGCGTCACATCGGCGGAAAGCACAATGACGGGGATCCTTTCGAGCCCCCGTCCCATGAGACGAATCAGCTTGAGCGCTTCCACGCCGCCGACGCGCGCCATGTTGCGGTCGAGCAGGACGATGTCGTAGTGCGCCTCTTCCAGTGCGTCGAGCGCCTCGTCTCCGTCGCAGACCAGGGACACCGTGTGGCCGCCACGCTCGAGGATGCGGCCGATCACCTCGCGGTTGGTCGGATTGTCGTCCGCTGCAAGCACCCTGCAGCGGCGCTTGCCGCCGCCGCGCCGCGCATAGTCTTCGAGCCGCACCACGCCATCGCGCACTTCGTCGCCGGCGGCCACCGAGTGCAGAACGTTGAACAGCTGGCGCTTGTCGAACGGCAGTTCGAGCACCGCTGCGCATCCGGCCGAAAGCGCGGCAAAACGCGACACTTTGATATCGCGCGCCGCGCAAAAAATGACCGGCGGCGCCGGATCCGGCGCAGCGCGGCGCAAACGCTGGGCGACCTGCAGGCCCGCGGATTCCTCGGCGGCATAGAGCAGGGCGCTGTGGTAGGGCCTGGCGAAACTGATCTCCGCAGCGAGCCTCTGCACGCCGTCGTCGACCCCGGCAGCTGCGACAGGCGCGGCGCCCCAGGACTGCAGCGCTTCGGAGAGCGCGGCCAGCGCCTCGGCCGGAAACCCGACCAGCAGGACCCTGGCCTCGGCGAGTTCGCCGCTGCCCGCATCGGAGCGCCCAGGCTGCTTTTGCAGCGTGATCTCGAACCAGAACGTGCTTCCCAGCCCGACTGCGCTTTCCAGTCCGATGTTGCCACCCATGAGGCCGACAAGCTGCTTGGCGATCGTGGTGCCAAGGCCCGTTCCGCCAAACCGCCGGGTGGTCGACTGATCGGCCTGCGCGAAGCTCTCGAAGATGCGCTTCTGCGCGTCCGGCGCGATGCCGATGCCGGTGTCGCGGATCGAAAACTTCAGATCGACACCGCTGTCGGTTTCCCCTTGCGCGGACACGTG
>JANMXB010000203.1:0-2507 GCA_031380765.1 Pseudomonadota bacterium
GACATGGGTATCCACCAGCAGGGCAGCACGACGTGGGTGCTGCTGGCCGGCGATTTTGCGCCCGCGCGCGGCATGGACGAGGTCTCGCTCGCGACGCGCATGCTGGTGCTGGTGAACGAGGCCCGCGCGCGCGGGCGCAACTGCGGCGCGCAGTACTTCCCCGCCGCCCGCCCGGTGGTCTGGAACGAAGTGTTGGCGCGCGCCGCGCGAGCCCATTCGGAGGACATGGCGCGCAATAACTACTTCGGCCACGACTCGCGCGACGGCTCCTCGCCCTCGGACCGCGTCGTGCGCGCGGGCTACGACTTCCGCGGCACCGCGGAAAACATCGCCGCGGGGCAGATGACGGCGGAAGCGGTGATGGCAGGCTGGATCTCGAGCCCAGGACACTGCGCCAACCTCATGGGTGCCGAGTACACCGACATGGGCGTGGCGCTGGCGAGCAACCGCCGCAGCCAGATGGGCGCCTACTGGACCCAGGTTTTCGGCGCGCCGATGAGCATCCGCAGGCCAAGGCACACCCGGGTCTCGTAGCTCGGGTTTCGCCGCCCTCGGTCAGGCCGGAGCGCCCGCTACGAGGCGCGGCACGGCCACCGGGTCGAAATCCACCCAGTCTCCGTCGAGCCACTGGCCCTCGGCCTGCTCGATGTCCCTCGCGCCCTCGGCGCGCAGCGTGTCCACAACGCGTTTTTCGTGGCATGGCACGGCGATGCGCACCGACAGCATGACGCCGCCCGGGCGGCGATCCGGTGCACCCGGCTTTGCATCCTCTCCGAGCCCCTGCATCGCACCCACCAGCGATCCTGAATAAGCGCCGACCGCCGCCCCGGCAATGGCGCCCAGCGGACCGGCCAGCGCGCCGATCGCGCCCCCAGCGAGTGCTCCTGCGCCAGCCGCGCCCGCCGCCGAGTTCTCCGCGCCTTCGGCGCCGGGATCCTCGTCCTCGTCCCCGCCCACCGGATAGGCATCGTGCTGGCCCGGCGGGTTGTTGTGGAAGATGCAGATGTCGCCTGCGTCGACGTAAGAGGCCATCAGGGCCGCGGCTGCGTCCGCTTCGCCCTTGGTCGGAAACCGCCCTGCGATGATGTGGTCCATTGGATGCCCCTGGTTCGTTGGCAGCCGGGAATAGGGCCGCGCGGGGACATCATGGGCTGGGGGCGGGCCGCAGTCTGTACGGAACCGCGCTCAAGGCTTGTCGCCCTGCACGAGCCGCTCCAGGTAGCGCTGCGCGAAATCCCCGCCGGTTTTCCCGTCCAGCGCCGTGAGCACGACGTGGGCGAGGTCGCAGGATTGCAGCACGTCATGCGCGAGCACCGCATATTTCATCAGCTTGAGCTCGTCGAGCGCCGGGAGCCGCATCCAGTCGCGCACGTAGAGCGCGTCCGACCACAGGACCTGGCGGACGCCGGCGTTGGGATCGTTGTTCGCGACCAGCGGTTTGAAGGCGCGTCCGCTGAAACCGTTGAAGGCATGGAACTGGAAGCCCTGGCTCCGGAGGAAGCTGTCCACGTCGGCGAACATCGGCTGGCCCCGGTATAGCTCGACGAACTCGACCTCGGCCTGGATCAGCAGCGCTCCGGACAACGCCTTGAGCGCGTTGCGCAGCACCAGCAGCTCGGCGCCCTGCACGTCGATCTTGATGAAGTCGACGTTGCCTATCCCGGGGATGTCGTCGATGCGCTTCGTCTCGATTGCGTGGGTGGCCACCGGGCTCACGACTTCCGCCAGGTTGTTGAATTTCTCCAGCAGCGGCGTATTGGGCTCGTAGAGCGAGCCGGTGAGCGCCCAGTTGGTCTCATGGAACACCGCGGGGTTGCCGTCGCCCGCGAAGAACGGAAAGAAGCGGTGCGGCTCGCCGTACGTGCGGTTCAGCTTTTCGCACTCTTTGGCGTCGGGCTCGAAGCCGACGATCCTTGCCCGGCCCGCATCCACGAGCGACTGGTAGGGCGGCTTTTCGTCGAGCGCCGCGCCGATGTCGAGGATGTCGAGGTGGAACTTTTCCGGGAAGAAATCGAACAGGCTCCACATGCGGGCGTTGCCTACTCGGCCTTGATGTTGGCTTCCCGCACCACCTTGCCCCACTTGGCATAGTCGGCCTTGATCTTGTCCACGGTCTGCGCGGGCGTGAGGATCTCGGCGTCGCAGCCGGTGGCGTTGAGCTGGTCGCGCATCGTGGTGTCCTCCTTGGATTTTTGCAGCACGCCGGCGATTTTGTTCACCACCTCCGGCGGCAGCCCCGCCGGCCCGACCAACCCGTACCAGCTCGTCGATTCGAAACCCTTGAGTCCAAGCTCGTCCGTCGTCGGCACGGCCGGAAATGCGGCCGAGCGCTTGATCGACGTCACCGCGAGCGGCCGGATCTTCCCGCTTTTCACCGCGCCCACGATCGGCCCGAGTGACGAGAACAGCATCGGCACCTGCCCGCCCATCAGATCCGTCATCGCCGGCCCGCCGCCTTTGTAAGGCACGTGCAGCAGCTTTGCGCCGGTGACGCTCTTGAAGTATTC
>JANMXB010000211.1:0-2451 GCA_031380765.1 Pseudomonadota bacterium
GGATGATTTCCGCGCCGACCTTCTGGGATGCAAGCGAGATGCCTGCCATGCAGCGCGCCGCGACCTTGGCCAGCTGCAGGCCCGTGGCCTTGGAGACGAAGGGCACCGTGCGCGAGGCGCGCGGGTTCACTTCGAGCACGAACACCGTGCCGTTCTGGATCGCGAACTGCACGTTCATCAGGCCGACCACGTTCAGCGCCATGGCCATCTGCACCGTCTGCGTTCGCAGTTCCTCCTGCAACTCGGCGGAAAGGGAGAACGGCGGCAGCGAACAGGCCGAGTCGCCCGAGTGCACGCCCGCCTGCTCGATGTGCTCCATGATGCCGCCGATCAACACGTCCTTGCCGTCGGAAACCGCGTCGACGTCGACCTCGATCGCGTCGTTGAGGAAACGGTCGATCAGCACCGGCGAATCGTTGGAAACCTTGACCGCTTCGCGCATGTATCGCTCGAGGTCGGCCTGCTGGTGCACGATTTCCATCGCGCGCCCCCCCAGCACGTAGCTCGGCCGCACAACGACCGGGTAGCCGATCGCTTCGGCGTGCTTGATTGCCTCCGCGGCGCTGCGCGCGGTGCGGTTGGGCGGCTGCAGCAGCTTGAGTTTCTGCAGGAGCTTCTGGAAGCGCTCGCGGTCCTCGGCAATGTCGATCGAATCGGGCGAGGTGCCGATGATCGGGACACCGTTCTTCTCGAGATCCCTCGCGAGCTTGAGCGGGGTCTGCCCGCCGTACTGCACGATCACGCCGACGGGCTTTTCCACCGCGACGATCTCGAGCACGTCCTCGAGCGTGAGCGGCTCGAAGTACAGGCGGTCGCTGGTGTCGTAGTCGGTCGAAACGGTCTCGGGATTGCAGTTGACCATGATGGTCTCGTAGCCGTCCTCGCGCAGCGCAAGGGCTGCGTGCACGCAGCAATAGTCGAACTCGATGCCCTGGCCGATGCGGTTGGGACCGCCGCCGAGAACGATGATCTTCTTCCTGTCCGTCGGCGCGGCTTCGCACTCTTCCTCGTACGTCGAATACATGTACGCGGTGTTGGTTGCGAATTCGGCCGCACAAGTGTCGACGCGCTTGTAGACCGGGCGCACGCCGAACGCGTGCCGGGCGGCGCGCACTTCGGTTTCGCTTGCGTCGACGAGGTACGCAAGGCGCCGGTCGGAGAAACCCCTGCGCTTGAGCATGCGCATTTTTTCCGCGTCGATCGAGGCGAGATCGGTGTCGTCGAGATCCATTTCGAGGTCGACGATCTGCTTGATCTGGTCGAGGAACCAGGGATCGATGTGCGTGAGCTGGTTAACTTCCGCGAGCGTGAACCCGTTCTCGAACGCGTCGCCCACGTACCAGATCCGCTCGGGCCCCGGCTCGCCGAGCTCCTTCTCGATCGTTTCGCGATCGGTGGTCTTCTGGTTGAGGCCGTCGACGCCCACCTCGAGGCCGCGCAACGCTTTCTGGAACGATTCCTGGAAGGTGCGGCCGATGGCCATGACCTCGCCCACCGATTTCATCTGCGTGGTCAGGCGGTCGTTGGCCTGCGGGAATTTTTCGAAGGCGAAGCGCGGCACCTTGGTGACCACGTAATCGATCGTCGGCTCGAAGGATGCCGGGGTCGCGCCGCCCGTGATGTCGTTGCGCAGCTCGTCGAGCGTGTAACCGACGGCCAGCTTGGCGGCCACCTTCGCGATCGGGAAACCGGTTGCCTTGGACGCCAGCGCCGACGACCGCGACACACGCGGATTCATTTCGATGATCAGGAGCCTGCCGTCGTCGGGATTGATCGCGAACTGCACGTTCGAGCCGCCGGTGTCGACGCCGATCTCGCGCAGGCATGCGATCGACGCGTTGCGCATGATCTGGTATTCCTTGTCGGTCAGCGTCTGCGCGGGCGCCACCGTGATCGAATCGCCCGTGTGCACGCCCATTGGATCGAGGTTCTCGATCGAGCAGATGATGATGCAGTTGTCCCGCTTGTCGCGCACCACCTCCATCTCGAACTCTTTCCAGCCGAGCACCGACTCCTCGATCAGCACTTCCTTGGTGGGGCTCGCATCGAGTCCGCGCTCGACGATGGCGAGGAATTCCTCCTTGTTGTAAGCGATCCCGCCACCGGCCCCGCCCAGCGTGAACGAAGGGCGGATGACGGTCGGAAACCCGACCATGGCCTGCACCTGCAGCGCTTCCTCGAGGCTGTGCGCGATCGCCGAGCGGGCGCTCGCCAGCCCGATTTTCGCCATCGCCGCCTTGAACTTCTCGCGGTCCTCGGCCTTGTCGATCGCCTCCTTTTTGGCGCCTATCATTTCCCCGCCTTTTTTGTCGAGCACGCCGTGCCGCGCGAGATCGCGCGCGCAATTCAGCGCGGTTTGCCCGCCCATCGTCGGCAGCAACGCGTCCGGGCGCTCTATCGCGATCACCTTTTCGACCATCTGCCACGTGATCGGCTCGATGTAAGTGGCGT
>JANMXB010000276.1:0-8832 GCA_031380765.1 Pseudomonadota bacterium
GCCTGTGCATTGCGAGCTGATCGTTCCGGCATTGCTGCCGCGGGACCCGCAGGCTGCGCAGGCGCTTGGCGATCTGCGCCTGCCCGGGCTTGAAATGCTGCTCGCGCGCGGCCGGCGCACGGCGGACGAATCGCTGTCGCTCGAGGCATGGCTGATGACCGCCTTCGGTGGCGAGCCCGAAGGCGAGATCCCGGCCGGCGCACTGACGCTTGCCGGTCTGGGCGGCGAAGCGGCCGGCGCCGTATGGATGCGCGCGGACCCCGCCCACCTGCGCCTGAACCGCGACCAGCTGATCCTCGTGCCCGCGGCAGCGTTCGGATTGCAGGCCTCCGAAGCCGAGGGTCTCGCCGAGGTCCTCAACCGGCACTTCGCCGGCCAGCTTCGGTTTTATCCATTGAGCGCCGATCGCTGGTGCGTGCGCGTCGAGGAACTCGCCGTCGGTGAGCTGCGCACGCAGACGCCCGGCGACGTTACGGGCAAGGACATCAACCGCCACCTGCCTGCGGGGGCGGGTTCGATCCGCTGGCACCAGGTGCTCAACGAAATCCAGATGGTGCTGCACGAGCATCCCGTGAACGAGGCCCGCGAGGCGCGCGGTGAGCCGGCGGTGAACAGCGTGTGGCTGTGGGGTGCCGGACGCCTGCCGGGTGACCTGAGCTCGGCTTTTCAATCGGTCACGGCCGACGATCCGCTGGCCCTCGGTCTCGCGCAGACCGCCGGATTGCGCCACCGCGCCGTGCCTGCCGATGCACAAGCCTGGCTCGACCGGCTGCCCGGCGAAGGCCGTCAGCTCGTGGTGCTGGATGCTCTTCGCATGCCGCTAGGCTTGAGCGATTTCGATGCGTGGCGCGCGCGTATCGCCGACCTCGATGCCCGCTGGTTCACGCCGCTCGCTGCCGCGCTCAAGGCCGGCAGCCTGGGCAAGGTGACCGTGCAGGTTCCCGACGGGAGGAACCTGCGCGCATTCGAATCCACGCGCAACGATTTAAGGCATTTCTGGCGGCGGCCGAAGCCGCTCGCCAGTTTTCTCTAGTGCGCTAGGCGCGCGGCTCGCCCCGCTCGTTCACCGTAATTGTCGGGCCGGGCGGCGCCGTCATCTGCACGCGATGCTCGATGCCCCGGAAGGAGTAGGTCACATCCCAGAAGCTGGGTGCGGCCTGCGGCACGTTCTCGCAGCGCTTGACCTCCTGCGGTGCGGGCGCCGGGGCCGTGCCGCCGCCGACTTTGGCACCGAGCACACCTCCGGCGACAGCGCCGCCCGCGGTGGCGATATCCTGCCCTTTTCCGCTGCCGACCTGGTGCCCCAGGATGCCGCCGAGCAGGGCGCCGACGACCGCTCCGGGAACGCTCGGCTTTCTCTGCTCGGGCGCAACTTCGGCGCGCTCGACCCAGCAGCGCTGTTCCGGCGGACCGACCACTGCGCGGACCGACGTTACCGGCACGTCGTACACCCTTTCATCCCGCTGCCGGCGATATTCCTGCGGCGCCGGTGCCGCCACTGGCGCCACGGCCATCAGCGGCGCGTAGCGGGAGTCGGCGATTCGCGCGGCGGGACTCACGTCCCTGACCGACGCCACGCGGTTATCCAGGTTCAACGATGCGACCGATGGATATCTTCCCGGGCGCAGCACGACGCAGCGGCCGCCGAATTGCGGCTCGTCGCAAACTTCGAAGCGCCCGCCAGCGACCACGACCGACGAAGCGCGCGCATTGAACTCGGAACGGCGCAGATTTTCCACCGGACGGGCGGTGGAAAAGGAACGGCCCTGGAAATTTTCCTGTTCGTAAAATGTTGCCTGGCCCACCGCGGGGGCCACGGGCATCGGCGCGTAGCGGTTCTCGTCGATTCGCGCGTCCTTTCTCATGGCGCGCACCGACGAGACACGGTCGTTCATTCCCATCGCGGCGAGCGACGAATAGCGGCCCGGACGCAATACCATGCACCTGCCGCCGAAGCGGGTGTCGTCGCAGACTTCCCAGCGATCACCTCTGACCACCGCCGAGGCTGCGCGGTCCTTGAACCCGAAGCGTTCCAGGTCGCCTACAGGCCGCGCGGTGGTGAAGGATCGGCCGGCAAAGCCTTCCTCCTCGTATAAAGTGACTTGCGCGAACGCCTGCGTCGCGAAAACCGCGGCGGCCAGCATAAGAATCCTTCTCAGTAATGCATTCATCGATCTCTCCTGTAAACGATAGGCATGCCGCCAGAAGCGGCGAATCCGTGTCAGCATCGTGGGGCACGGTCCGGCCACGGTCCGTGCGCAGGCGCACACAGGAGGGTTGAGTGCTCCGGGCGGATCGCTCTCAGTTGTAACAATTTGAGACGGGGCGGCGGCAAATGAAGCCGGTATTGCGCGGGAATTTCGAACAATTGCTTTGAAAAACCAAAGCCCGCATCGAAAATGCGCCCCTTGACCGATCGACGCGGGCTGATTACGTCGGATTACAAAGTGGTTCGATTCCGATGAAATTCCTCACCCGCCCCTACTCCGAAGCTGACCGCGCATCGCTCATGCGTTCGGGAATGCACCCGGTGCTTGCGCGCATCTACGCCGCCAGGCGCATCAAAGCGGTTACCGAACTCGAGACCGACCCGGCGCGACTGCTCGCACCGGCGCTGCTCGCCCATGCCGGGGACGCGGCGCGCCTGCTCGCGGATGCGATCCGGGACGGCAAGCGCATCCTCATCGTCGCCGACTACGACTGCGACGGCGCGACGGCCTGCGCGGTGGGCATCCGCGCTTTGCGCGCATTTGGCGCGAAGGTCGAGTACCTCGTGCCGAACCGCTTCGAGCTGGGCTACGGCCTGACGCCCGAACTGGTCGACCTCGCCGCGAAAATGCAGCCCGGCCTGATCGTCACGGTCGACAATGGTATCGCAAGCGTCGAGGGCGTGGCGCGCGCAAACTCCCTTGGCATCGCGACGCTGATCACCGACCATCACCTGCCCGGCGCCGAGCTGCCCGCGGCGGCCTGTATCGTCAACCCGAACCAGCCCGGGTGCGGTTTTCCGAGCAAGTGCATCGCCGGCGTGGGCGTGATGTTCTACGTGATGCTGGCGCTGCGCGCCGAGCTGCGCGACCGGGGCCTGTTCAAGGGCGCGCAGTTTCCCGGCGGGGAGCCCAATCTTTCCGCCCTCACCGACCTGGTTGCCCTGGGCACGGTGGCCGACGTGGTGGCGCTCGATGCGAACAACCGCATCCTGGTCGGTCACGGCCTCAAGCGGCTGCGCTCGGGCCAGGGCAAAGCCGGCCTGAATGCGCTCATGCACATCGCGGGCCGCGATCCGCGCCTGGCCACGGCGTTCGACTTCGGCTTCGTCATCGGCCCGCGCCTGAATGCGGCCGGGCGCCTTGCCGACATGGGCCTGGGCATCGAATGCCTGATCACCGACGATCCTGCCCGCGCCGCCAATTGTGCAAAGGAGCTCGACCGGCTGAATAAGGACCGTCGCACCATCGAAGGCGGGATGCTCGAGGAGGCGCTGGCCGCCGTCACCGGACTGCCCGAAACCCCGGGTGCAGGCGTGTCGCTGTACCACGAGAGCTGGCACCAGGGCGTGGTCGGGATCCTGGCCTCGCGCATCAAGGAAAAGCTCCATCGCCCGGTGATCGCGTTCGCGCGCGCCACCGAGGGCGGCACCGCGGGAATGTTGCGCGGGTCGGGACGGTCGATCGCCGGCCTGCATCTGCGCGATTGCCTCGACCTGGTGTCCAAGCGCTCTCCCGGACTGATCGTGCGCTTCGGCGGACATGCGCAGGCGGCCGGCCTCACGATCCGCGAAAGCGATCTCGGCCGGTTCGCGGCGGCGTTCGAATCCGCGGCGGGGGCGCTGATTTCGCCGGCCGCACTCACGCGCACCGTCGAGACCGACGGCGAGCTGGAGAGCGCCTATTTCACTCTGGAGGTCGCGCAGATGATGGACAGCCAGATCTGGGGCCAAGGCTTTCCCCAGCCGGTGTTCTGCGATACATTCGAAGTCCAGTCGCAGCGCATCGTTGGAGGCAAGCACACGAAGCTGCGACTTCTCAAGGACGGGCGCCGCATCGAAGCGATCTGGTTCAACTCGCTCGAGGCGTTGCCGGCGCGAGCGCGCACCGCTTACCGGCTGAGCATCAACGAATACAACGGACTCAAGAGCGTGCAGATCAACGTGGTGCACGCGCAGGCGGAATAAGTCGACTCTGACCCTACTTTTCACCACTTTTCTGATCCCCCGCTTATGGTTCTCCAGCTCTCCCATCACGTCGTTCCGGTTTTCGCGGCGCGCATCGCGTGCGTGCTGACGGCGTGGCTGTTCATGGCCGCTGCGATCGCCCAGCAGATCAATGCCGGCCCGTACGTGCCCTCGCCGCAAAGCGTGGTCGCGGACATGCTCAAGTTCGCGGGCGTGGGTCCGGGCGATTTCGTGATCGACCTCGGCTCGGGCGACGGCCGCATCGTGCGGACCGCGGCCCAGGTGTACGGCGCGCGCGGATTCGGCGTGGAGATCCAGGATGACCTGGTCAGGCTCTCGAACGATGCGGCAAGAAAAGAGGGCCTCGCCGATCGCGTGAAATTCGTGAAGCAGGACCTGTTCAAGACCGACATCTCGCAGGCCACGGTGCTCACGATGTACCTGCTTCCGAACACCGTGAACATGCTGTCGGAAAAATTCCAGGCCGAGCTGCGGCCGGGCACGCGCATCCTCTCGCACGACTACGGCCTGGCCGGCTGGATTCCCGAACGCACGAAGCAGTTCGACCTCGAGGACAAGATCAAGATCAGCGGCGTGGCGACCACCATCATTTTTCTCTACGTGGTCCCGGCAAAGGTTGCCGGCAACTGGCGCTCCACGCTCCCGCCCGCGATCGCGAGGCAGCCGGTGACATTCGAGCTGAGCCAGCAGTTGCAGAAGGTCGGCGGCACCGCGAAACTCGACGGGCGCGAGGTGCCGCTCGAGGAGCCCCGGCTGGTTGGCGAAAGTATTTCGTTCAGGCTTTCGGTCGAGCGGGGCCGCGCGCTCAATTTCGCGGGTCAGGTGAAAGGCGCGTCGATCGTTGGCAGCGTCGAAACCGGCGGCGTGCGCTCGCCCTGGACGGCGACGCTGGCCGCGAAGTGAGGAGGGCTTTGGGATGGAAAGAAAACGCGTCAACTCCTCGAAGATCCGCTCGGTCGGCTACGACGAGCGCGCGCAGACGCTGGAGATCGAGTTTACGAACGGCGAAGTGCTCCAGTACCTGCGCGTGTCGCACGAGACCCACCGCCGCCTGATGGCCGCGCCGAATGCCGCCGCGTATTTCGAGGACAACATTGCCGAGGATTACACTTCGCGCAGGGTGTGAGCGAATGACGCGAGTTTCGCGCAGACGAACGGCGCGTACGCTCATCGAGCCCGAATTTCGCTCACGCCGTACCGCCCTTCTTGCACATGTCCTCGAGGAAATCCACAGGCAGATTGTCGTTGTTGGCCTTGGCGAGCCTCGCCCATTCGCACGCCTTCGAGTAGTCCTTCTTCTTGTAGTACACCCGGGCGATATGCAAGCGCGCGTCGTGCGCGGTCGGCGAAACTGCGATCGCTTTCTGGAGCTGGGCCAGGGCCTCGTCGAGGCGCTCCACGATCCACAGGAAACGCCCGTAGGAAACGTACGCGTTCGCGCTCACGCCCCGCTTGGCTAGGGCCGTGAGGAAGAATTTCTCGGCCTGGTCGGCGTTCTTGTCCCGCACCGTCGAAATCAGCGCGAAGCCGTGGTAAGCGTCGCCGTTCTCGGGGTCGAGCAGCCAGGCCTGGTTGAATTTGCGGATGGCCGACTTGTAATCGGTCCTGCCATAGGCTTCCCAGGCCTGGCGGATCACGTCTTTCGCCACCGCCTGGCGGGTCTTGCCCGCCTTCTCGATCGAGGCGATGAACGCGGCGTCCTTCTCGGTGAGCTTGCGCGGCTTGTCAGCGCTGCTGCCGTACATCGGAATTTCGCTGGCGGGAAGCTGCGCATGCGGCTGCGTCGTGAACAGGTAGAGCAGCAGCACGCCGGAAAAATTACGGAAAAAGTATCTCATTGCCCTGCTCCCCCTTTTCAAAACTTGCCCGCTTTTTCGGCGCGCAGCAGGCGCTCCTTGCGCAGAATCGGCTCGATCGCCGCAAAGTCCGCGACCTGGAACGCGTTCATGCCGACTTCCCGCGCCATGCTCACATTCGGCAGAAGGTCGTCGAAGAAATACACGTCCGCGGCTGCAGCACCGAGCTTGTCGACCGTGTACTCGAATGCTTCGCGATCGGGCTTCACATGCCCCATTTCGTGCGACAGGAAGCAGGAATCGAACAGCGCATGCAGCTGCGGAAACCGCTGCCAGTGGATTGCGTTCGTGTTGCTGAGGCATGCGACGCGATGGGTGCCTTTCAACCGGCGCAGCAGCGCCTCGGCGCCTTCGAACAACCCAACGGGCCAGGTCGCAAATTCGCGGATGAACACCGCCGGCTCGAGGTCGATGTCCCATTCCCGGACGAAGGACGCGGCGAATTCATCGGACGAGATCCGGCCGCGCTCGAACTGCCTGACCGTGGGCGATTCGAGCCAAAGTCGCCACATTTCGCTGGCCGCAAGGGGCTGCGGCAGCATCGCAGTCAGCGCGGCCCGGCCGTTGTTCTCGATCAGGACGCCGCCGAGATCGAACAGGATCACCTTGCCGCCGCTCATTTGCGCCACATCCTAGGCTTGGGCATAGCGATCGTAGGCAAACCGCGTCAGCGCCGCGGCCGCGACGATCGCGAAGCAAGCCGCGCCTATGAGGGTCACGCTCCCCTTGGGCGGATTGCGCGGAGCGATGCAGCGGATATGGATCTCGGAGGCCAGCCTTCCCGCGCCAACGAACAGCAGCGCGGTCAGCAGGATGACCGTCGACCAGTGGGCCTCCAGGCTGCGGTACAGGAACACGGGCCAGACCCAGAAGACCAGCGCGCTCAAGAAACCGGTGGCGTAATAGGGATTCATGGCCCGAATGGTCACGCCCTCGGGCGCCGACGTCAACCACGCCGGCTGTATAATCCGCCCCTTCCCGCGCACCAGACCAGGCACCATGGAAGCCGAACGCATCAACCAGCTCGCCTCGCTGCTCTCCGACCTCGAAGCACGGTCGGCCGAGCTGCGGAGGTATCTTTGACTTCGAGGCAAAGAGTTCGCGCCTCGACGAGGTAGCCCGCCAGCTCGAAGACCCCACGGTCTGGAACGACCAGAAACGCGCCCAGGAGCTGGGCCGCGAAAAGAAATCCCTGGATGCAATCGTCGGTGGTCTCGATGCAATCGCCTCGGGCCTGGCCGATTCGCGCGAATTGTTCGAGCTTTCGCGCGCGGAAAGCGACGACGCCACGCTCAAGAGCGTGGAGACGGACGTGAAGGCGACCGAAAAGCAGGTCGCGCGTCTCGAATTCCAGCGCATGTTCAACAATCCCCTGGACCCGGCCAACTGCTTCGTCGACATCCAGGCGGGCTCTGGCGGGACGGAGGCGCAGGACTGGGCCTCGATCCTCGAGCGCATGTACCTGAGGTTTTGCGAAAAGCGCGGCTACGGAATCGAGATCCTCGAGCAGTCCGACGGTGAGGTGGCCGGCATCAAGGGCGCGACGCTGAAAGTCACCGGGGACTACGCCTATGGAACCCTGCGTACCGAGTCCGGCATCCATCGCCTGGTGCGCAAATCGCCGTTCGACTCGAACGCCCGGCGGCACACTTCGTTTGCCAGCGTGTTCATCTACCCCGAGGTCGACGACTCCATAGAAGTCGAGATCAACCCCGCCGACCTGCGCATCGACACCTACCGCGCTTCGGGCGCGGGCGGGCAGCACATCAACAAGACCGACTCGGCGGTGCGCATCACCCACCTGCCCACCAACATCGTCGTGCAATGCCAGAACGACCGCTCGCAGCATCGCAACCGGGCCGAGGCGATGGCGATGCTCAAATCGCGGCTCTACGAGCTCGAACTGAGGAAGCGCCAGGCCGAGCAGGACAAGCTCGAGGATTCCAAGACCGATATCGGCTGGGGCCACCAGATCCGCTCGTACGTGCTCGACCAGTCGCGCATCAAGGATTTGCGCACCGGAGTGGAGATAGGCAATACGCAGGGCGTGCTCGACGGCGACCTTGACGAGTTCATCACCGCGAGCCTGAAGCAGGGGGTCTGACCATGAGCGAGCAAAAACAACAACCGGAGCTGCCCGACGAGAACAAGATCATTGCGGAGCGGCGCGAAAAGCTCGCGAAGCTGCGCGAGGCCGGCCCGGTCTTCCCCAACGACTTCCGCAGGACGCACGCGATGGGCGCGCTAACCGCGCAATTCGGTGCGTTCGACAAGCCCGCGCTCGAAGAGAAAAAACCCGCCGCCACCATCGCCGGCCGCATGGTGCTCAAGCGCGTCATGGGCAAGGCGAGCTTCGCCACCCTCCAGGACGGTTCCGGCCGCATCCAGATCTATGTCTCCAACGACATTACCGGCGAGGCGACGCACGAGGCCTTCAAGCACTGGGACCTCGGCGACATCGTCGGCGTCTCCGGCGCGCTCTTCAAGACCAACAAGGGCGAACTCACGGTGCAGGCATCCCAATTGCGCCTGCTCACCAAGGCGCTGCGCCCGCTGCCGGAAAATTTCCACGGCCTCGCCGACCAGGAAGTCCGCTATCGCCAGCGCTACGTGGACCTCATCGTCAACGAAGGCTCGCGTAAGGTGTTCGCCGAGCGCTCGAAGATCGTCCAGTCGATCCGCGACTCGATGGTGGCCGAGGGCTTCCTCGAAGTCGAAACCCCGATGATGCATTCGATCCCCGGCGGCGCAGCGGCGCGGCCTTTCAGGACGCACCACAAC
>JANMXB010000301.1:0-1693 GCA_031380765.1 Pseudomonadota bacterium
ACCGCGTTCACGGCCTTGAAGTTCTTGTCCACGATCACTGTCGCGATGCCCGATTCGCGCACCTGCCGGACGATGGCCCAGATCTCGCGGGCGATGCGCGGGGCCAGGCCTTCGGTGGCCTCGTCGAGGATGAGCAGTTCGGGATTCCTCAGCAGCGCGCGGCCGATCGTCAGCATCTGCTGTTCGCCGCCGGAGAGTTGTCCGCCGCCGTGGCCGAGGCGCTCGGCGAGCCTCGGAAAAGTCGCGAGTACGCGCTCGAGCGTCCACCCGCGTTCGCCGGATCCGGCGGGGCGGGCGGCCATGACGAGGTTTTCCTTTACGCTGAGGTTGGGAAAAATTCCGCGCCCTTCCGGAACATAGGCGATCCCCATGCGCGCGATGCGAAAGGGCGCGTCACCGGTCGTTTCGCGCCCCTTGATTTGCACGCTGCCGGTGCGTGGCCGCACAAATCCGAGAATCGTCCGGAGCAGCGTGGTCTTGCCCATGCCGTTGCGGCCCATCAACCCGATCGATTCGCCGCGCCGGATCGAGAACCTCACTCCGTGCAGGATGTGATGGGAGCCATAGTAGGCGTTGAGGCCGCAGGCCTCCACGAGGTGCTCAATCATCGGAATCCCCGAGATAGGCGTTCTGGACCTCGTCGTTGGCGCGAACCTGCGCAGGCGGGCCGCTAGCGAGAACCTTCCCGTCGACCATCACGGTAAGCGTGTCCGCAAGCGCGAATACCGCGTCCATGTCATGCTCGACCAGCAGCATCGCGTGCCGCGGGGCGAGCTTGTGCAACAGCTCGACCATGCGCGCCGATTCCTCGGCGCCCATGCCGGCCAGCGGCTCGTCGAGCAGCAGCACCTTGGGATTGGTGGCGAGGGTCATCGCGACCTCGAGCTGGCGACGCTCGCCGTGCGACAAATCCGCCGCGATCCTATCTCCGCGGCCCTCGAGCTCGGCCAGGGCGAGCGCGTTCGCCGCAGCCTCGTTTACGGCGCCATAGCGAGCCGCGGGGCGCACGAAACGCATCGAGCTCGGAAGGCGCGACTGCGCCGCGAGGCGGCAGTTCTCGAACGCCGTGAAGCGCATGAAAACGTTGGTCCGCTGGTAGCTGCGCCCCACGCCGAGCTGCGAGATTCGGTGCGCCGCCAGACGGCCCACCTCGTGCCCGAGAATCTCGATCCGGCCGGCGCTGGGGGCCAGGTCGCCCGAAAGCAGGTTGAGCAACGTGGTCTTGCCTGCCCCGTTCGGACCGATCACCGCGTGCAGCCGGCCAACGTGGCATTCCAGCGAAACGTCGCTCACTGCGGCCAGGCCACCGAAATTGCGCGAAAGGCCCCTGGTCCGAAGGACCGCGTCACTCACGGCGCTTGCCATCGAACCGCTTGCCTTCGAACAGGTGCGCCAGCCCTCGTGGGACGAACAGGACCGAGAGCACGATGAAAACGCCGAGCAAAAGCTGCCAGTGCCTGGTCCAGCCCTGGAACAGGAGTTCGAGCAGCTTGAGCGCTGCGGCACCCAGTATCGGCCCGGCAGGCGTTCCCATGCCGCCGAGGATCACCATCATGAGCAACTGCCCGGACTGGTGCCAGGAAAGCATGGCCGGATTGACCAGGCCATCATGCGCAGCTGTGAGCCACCCGGCTAGCCCCGCGAGCATGCCCGCGAGCACGAAGGCGGCCAGCTTGTAGCGCAGGGTGGCGAA
>JANMXB010000356.1:0-10640 GCA_031380765.1 Pseudomonadota bacterium
GGGCATGGAAGACGAGCTCGTGCGCGCCGAGCATGACCGGCGCGTGGCCTGCATCCTCACGCGGGTCGTAGTCGATTCGGAGGATCCGGCGTTCAGGACTCCGTCGAAGCCGATCGGCGCTTTCTTTTCGGCCGCAGAAGCGCGCAACCTCGAAACCCAGCTCGGCTGGACGATGATGGAAGACGCCGGGCGGGGATGGCGCTATGTCGTGCCCTCGCCGCGGCCGCGGAAGATCCTCGACATCGACCTCATCGAGTCGCTCGCCAATCAGGGCATTGCGGTGATCGCCGCGGGCGGCGGCGGCATCCCGGTCATCCATCGCGCCGACCGCTCGCACCAGGGCGTTCCCGCCGTCATCGACAAGGACCTCACCTCCGCGCTGCTGGCCAACCAGCTCGGCATCGACACGCTCTTGATCCTCACCGCGGTCTCCAAGGTGGCGGTGAATTTCGGCAAGCGGAACCAGCGGAACCTCGACAAGGTCAGCGCGGCCGATCTCGGGGGCTACCAGGCCGAAGGCCATTTCGCCAAAGGCAGCATGGGCCCGAAGATCGAGGCCGCGCTTTCGTTCATTGCGGGGGGCGGCCGGCGCGCGATCATCGCGCACCTGGAAGAGGCGCTGCCGGCGTTGCAGGGCCTCACAGGAACGCAGGTCCTGGCCTGCTAGCCGGCACGCATGTCATCGCCGGTTAGGGTTTCCTCGCTCGGGCGGTTTGCCAAGACCGCGCTGGATTCTGGCTTTGCGCGCGTGATCGCGATGTTCGAGCGCAGCGTGTATGTCGAAACGCGCGGCGGGCTTGCGTGTATCGGAGCGGTTGGCAACGGGCCGCTGAATGCGAATTGCGAAACCCTCCCGACCGGGCTGCGTGTCGGCGATCTGTTGCGCGTCGATGCGGCTGGCGCTTCGATATGGCGTCCTCGCCCGGCTCCCGAGCGGAACGCGCAGAAGACAGCGCAAGCGCTGCACCGCCTGCGCGAGGTCGCGCGCGGCCAGCTGCCTACCGATGGATTTGGTTATCTAATCGAGGCTGCGCGCGAACCGCCCGCCGCGGTAAAGGCATTGGTCCAGTGGTTTGCGCACCCGGACGGAGTTCCCGACGGGGCCGCGGGCATCATCGGCCTGGGTCCGGGCCTCACGCCTTCCGGCGACGACCTGATCGGCGGCGCGCTGTGCGCGCTGCACGCCTCCGGCCGCGCTGAAATCGCATTACGGCTGGCCGGCTGGGCGCTGCCCCTCGCGCGCAATGGCACCAACCGCATCAGCTATGCGCATCTTGCATGTGCGGCCGAAGGCGAATGCGCCGAGGCCGTGAACGATGCGATAGCCGGGCTCATTGCCGGCGACGCGCCGGATCTGCGGCGCATCGATGCGATCGGCCACACCTCGGGATGGGATGCTCTGGCCGGCGCAACGCTGGCACTGACCGCTCTTTGCGCGCCATAGATGGTGCAGAATGCGTTCCTTTTGCCCAATTCATTCGACCTGAGGAACATCATGCCCACCACAGCGAGCGGCCTCACCTACCAGGATGTCACCGTCGGCTCCGGCGCCGAAGCCAAGAAGGGCGACCAGGTGAGCGTGCATTACACCGGCCGGCTCATGGACGGCACCAAGTTCGATTCGAGCAAGGACAGGAACGCCCCCTTCGAATTCCATCTCGGGGCCGGCCAGGTCATCAAGGGCTGGGACGAAGGCGTGGCCGGGATGAAGGTCGGCGGCACGCGCAAGCTCACGATCCCGCCGTCCCTGGGCTACGGCGCGCGCGGCGCCGGCGGCGTGATCGGGCCGAACGCGACGCTCGAATTCGACGTCGAGCTGCTCGGCGTCGGCTGACAATTCTTTAACATTCATTTAACCGGATTGGCTGCCAGAGCGGTTCTCATGCCAGTTTTTATTCATTTTTTGTAATACACAGATGAATTGAAAGCGCCCAACTTCCTGGTCATCATGTCCGACGAGCACAATCCCAAGGTCGCCGGCTACGCCGGCCACCCGGTCGTGCAGACGCCCAACCTCGACGGGCTCGCGGCGCGCGGCACGACCTTCACCAGCGCTTATACGACCAGCCCCGTCTGCATCCCGGCCCGCGCCGGGTTCGCGTGCGGCAAGTACATCCACCAGATCGGCTTCTGGGACAACGCCGACGCCTATGACGGCACGATCCCGTCGTGGCACCACGTGCTGCGCAGCCGCGGCCACCGCGTGGTTTCCATCGGCAAGCTGCACTTTCACCTGACGGGGGAAGACCACGGCTTCACCGAGGAACAGATCCCGATGCACATCATCGAGGGCAAGGGCGACCTCATGGGCCTGGTGCGCGAGGACCTTCCACGCCGCGGAGGCGCGAAAAAGATGGCCGCGATGGCCGGGCCAGGCGAATCGCCCTACACGTTCTACGACAAGGAAATCTGCTCGCGCGCGCAGGTGTGGCTGCGCGAGGAAGGCGTCAAGGACGACGCCAAGCCCTGGGTGCTTTTCGTGTCTTTCGTCGCGCCGCACTTTCCACTGACGGCGCCTCCCGAGCACTACTACAAGTACTGGAACCGCGATCTTCCGATGCCCAAGCTTTACGCGCGCGAAGAACGGCCGCGGCATCCGTACCTGGAGGACTACCGCAACTCGTTCTGCTACGACGACTACTTCGAGTCGGAGACCGACGTGAAGCGCGCAATCGCCGGCTACTTCGGCCTGGTGTCGTATGTGGACGAAAACATCGGCAAGGTGCTGCGCGCGCTGGATGAGGCGGGCCTTTCGGGCAATACACGCGTGATGTACACGAGCGACCACGGCGACAACCTCGGCTCGAGAGGACTCTGGGGCAAGTCGACGATGTACGAGGAAATCGCCGGCGTCCCCCTCATCCTGGCGGGACCCGGCGTCCCGGCGGGCAAGCGCATCGGCACGCCGGTGAGCCACGTCGACTGCTACCCGACGATCGTCGAGACCGCGGGCGTGCCGTTCGCTTCGGTCAGGGACACGCATCCCGGGGTGTCGCTCATGGACATTGCCGGGGGAAAAATTCCGGCGCGGACCGTGCTTTCCGAATACCACGGGATGGGCACCACGACCGGCGCCTTCGCGATCCGCAACGGGCGGTGGAAATACGTGCACTACGCTAAATACGCGCCGCAATTGTTCGACCTCGAAGCGGACCCGGACGAGATCGTCGATCTCGCGGGCGATTCGAAGCACGCGGGCGTGCTGGCCGAATGCCGCGCGAAGCTGTACGCGATCTGCGATCCCGAAGAAGTCGACCGCCGCGCCAAGGCACGCCAGGCCGAACTGCTCGCCGCGCACGGCGGGCGCGAGGCGGTGATCGCACGCGGCGACCTCGGTTTCACGCCGGCGCCGGGATTCGCCGCGGATTTCGAGTAAAAAACAACCGCGCCGGCGCATCCGGCACGATCGGCGCGGACATCGCCAAGGCGGTGCGCGAGCCGGCAGAGACTGATCAGTTGCGCTCTTTCCTCGGCGGAAAGTACGGCGGCACATACGGCGGTGGCGGCACTACAACCGGCGGCGGGACGGGCAGCGCTTCGAGCTGCACAGGCGGAGCGACGACTTGCGCGACAATGGGCTGAGGGACATTCACGCCGACCACGTTGAGGTTGATTGCCGGCGAATGCTGCAGAAACGGCGCCGAGTCGAGCATCCGGCCGGCGATGAACACTGGGAGCACAACCTCCGGCGCCAGCGCTACAGGTGCCGCTTCGACAGGGGCCACGACGCCAGGAGGAACGACGACCACCGGAGGAATGACGACCACCGGAGGAATGACGACCGGCGGCACGATGACGGGGACGACCACCACCGCGGCCGTGATCGCAGCGGTGGTCTGTCCGATGGCCGGTGCGCAGCACGCAACCGGCAGGCCAAACGAGCCTGCGCCGGGCCCGCCCAGGGCAAGCCCGGTGAATGTGACGATTTTTCCCACTCCCACGGCGGGCGTGTCGAATGTGCCCGTGGCCGGCAGCACCAGCGTGACGCCGGCAGGCAAGACACCAACCGAATCGGCTTTCAACGAGGTGAAGGTCGCATTGGTCGTGCCATCAAATACCTTAGTGGCCCCGTCGGGGAATACAAGCCGTTGAACGGTGATAGGGGTGCCCGCAGTGAAGTTACCCGTAAAATTCGTCACCGGCGTTGCGTACGCGAGCGGGTTGTAACTGATGAAGACCGGTGCGGCGGTTCCCGGCGCGCCGCCTTGGGTAACAGTAATGGTGCCACCGGGAGGCTGGAGATCCACCAGGCCGCCGCCGCCCAAAACCCCTGGTCCGGTCGCGGCAGTGCCTGCGCTGAATGTTAAGCCCTGCCTCACGCCGAGGTTCGCGAGCGACTCGGCCGCCACCGCGGTGCCGTTGGTCATCGTCATCGCAGCGGTTACATGGATGTCGCGTCCGGCGCACATTGCGAAGTTTCCGTCGGTGACCGTGACCGCCCCGTTCACGTTGATATCGCGACCCGCGCTCAACAGGCCGCTTCCATTGGTAAGGGTGATGCGCGGACCCACTTCTGGCGCAAGAATCGCTGCCAGGTTGATATCACGCCCGCAACACACCACCAGGTTTCCGCCCGTGGCGGTAATTTTCCGGTTGATGTTGACATCCCCAGCCGCGTTCAACGTCAGCGTCGTCTTGGTCTGCGCCGCGGTCCGCGTCCAGGTGAAGGCCACGGGGTCCGCCGCGAGGGTGATATCGCCCCGCCCGCTTGCAGGTACGCCGGCTGCCCCGGTGTTTGTCGTGGTGATGGTGATGTTGGTGCCGCCATTCAGAAGTGCCAGGAGGGCGCCGTCATTTATATTGGCCGAACCTTGGCCGGGGTTCGGCGCGAACACACCGCCGGTCAGCGTGTCGTTCGCGGTCGGCGCCCCGGAGATCGTCACGTCGGCTGGGTCGAGAAGCCAGGTGCCGGGATTGCCGTTCTGCGCGCTGGCGTCGATCCTGAGGCCCGCCACGTCGAGGAAATGACCGGAGGTCTCGATCAGGCCGCCGTCGCCGCCCTGCGCACCGCCGCGCGCGGTAATGGTGCCGTACGCGCGCGTCGAGTCGTTCGACCACACCACGACCGTGCCGCCGCTGCCATTGGTGATCGCGTCAGCATTGATCGTGGAGCCCGCGCTCATATAGGTAGCGGAGGCATTCTGTATGCCAGGGTCCTTGCCCTGGTAGCCGCCGCCGATCAGCACAGCGCCGCCGCCGGCGTCACCGGAGGCATTGATGTGCCCGTCGAAAAGGCCGACATGGTGCCCGGTAACCGTGACGCTTCCGCCCGATTGACCAACGCCCGCGCCGGAGGCATCGAGCGTGCCGCCCACGCTCACCGTTCCGCTCTGCATGTCGCCGAGGAGGCGGATCGTGCCGCCACGCGTATCGATGGTCTGCGCCTGGATCACGCCGGTGTTGTTCACCGCCGACTGGAACAGGCTGCCCGCCGATTGCGCTGTGAGCATCACTTGCCCGCCGTCGGCACGGATCAGGCCGGAGTTCCGCGCCAGTGCATTGAGCGCGCCTTCGTTCACCGCGACGTTGAGCAGGCCATCGCCGGCCACATCCAGCGTCATCGCATTGCCCGCAGCGAGAACGATCGTGCCCAGGCGCGCGGAAATCACGCCTTCGTTGCTCACGCTGGCGCCAAGCAGCGCGACATACCCGCCGTCGGCGTTGATCGTGCCCTGATTGACTACAGTCCCGCTACCCGCACCTTCGAACTTGTAGCGGCCCGCCATGAAATCCGCATCGGAGATGTTGCGCGTGGATGCGACAAGGCCGCCCACGTTGACCTGCGCGCCGGTGCCGAACAGGATGCCGTTCGGGTTGACGAGGAACACTTTGCCATTGGCCGAGAGGCTGCCGAGGATGCTCGAGGGATCCGCGCCCAGCACGCGGTTCAGCGCGACCGAGCTGCTGTTGGGCTGCACGAAGCGCACGGCTTCCGCCGCTCCGACGCTGAAGCCCTGCCAGTTGATCGCCGCGTTCTGGCTCGACTGGGTGATCGTCGTCTTGCCTGGCGTCGCGGCGATGCTGGCGCTGCCCGCCGTCACGGCCCCGCCGATGGGCAAGGCGATGACGCTGGTGCCGAACGCGAGCATGAGCGAGCCGGCAAGCGCGCGAACGACGAAGCGCGCAGTCGTTCGGGAGGCGGATTTTCGGGCGCGGCGTCCTGAGGTTTCAGAGGGCGAGGCGCCCGGCCTGGCGTCGCGCGTTGAACAGTGGATGCGGTCCATCGTAGCTCCCATTTTTTTCTCGAGGGAGCCCGTCGGAAATCACCGGCCGTGTAGCTCCCATCGACGCTGTATTTATAGTCCCTGCGCCGGAGACCGACTGTTCGTTGCCGTACATAGAGCGCGCTACCGCGTCAGAAGTATTTCACACCCTGGATCCAGAAGCGGCTCTTGGCGTCGGGAGCGGAAATCGCAACCGCATTGCCGAGCTTGTGCGCCCAATATGCCCGCACCACGAAGTTGTTGTAGGCCGCCCAGGTGAGGCCGACGCCGGCGCCGCTCAGCGTCCGCGTATTCTGGCCGGCGAACCACGGATTCTTGTTGATCGTGACCGTTCCGGTATCGACGAACCCCACGAGGTGCATCTGTCCGACCTGTTGCTCCGAAAATCTGGGCAGCAGCATGCGGGCCTCCAGGTTCACCACATACCCCTGGTCCGCGTAGGCTTCGCCTTCGGGGTAGGCGCGCACCGCATACGCTCCACCCAGCTCCATTTTCTCGGAGATGTCCAGATTCTTCGAGGCCACCTGCCCGCGGATTGCGGCATACAGGGAGAACGGACCCGGCAGGGTCTGCAGGCGCATGGCATGGAAGCCAAACTTGTCGTAGTGCCCGTTGCTCCGCGCGGTGAGCGCATCCGCGGCCCGCGCCGCGGGCGTCTGGATGTCGAGCGATCCCGTGGACCACGTCAGCGAATACGCGTTGAAGCCCCCTCCGCCGAACGTGTCGCGGTGGTCCCCGGCGAGGCCGAAGATCCCCACCCCGATCTTCCTGTCGGTGACCGCGGAGGTCAGGTCGATCTTGTCCTGGAATGTCTTCGCGTCGAAGGCGGCCAGTGCGTACAGATTGGTGTTGCGCGAGCGGATCAGCGGATAGCTGCCATAGATGCTGGCGATCTCGGCGGTGCCGTGCGCCCCAAGGTTGGCAAACTCGCGGCCGAGCCGGTACTCGAGCGCCGTGTACGCCACCCCGACCGTCGCCCTGCCGAACTGCGCCTGGTAGGAGATGCGGCCGTAGGTCAGGCCGCGGGCGACCAGCCCGCGAAACGACAGCACGTCGCCCAGCCCGGCGAGATTGTTGAGATTCACGGTCCCGCCGAGGCGGAATTCGCCGGTGTAGCGGTTGCCATGGTTGTCCGCCTCGACGCTGCCGGTCACGCGCCGTCCCGGCACGACATCGACGATCAGGTCGGAGGTGCCCGCCGCCGCGCCGGGAACGAGCGTCGACCTCACCCCGACGCCGGGGACGTCCGACAAAAGCAATAGGCGCTCCTCGAGCGGTGCGATCGTGATCGTGTCGCCCGTGTTGAGCCCGCCGAGCAGGCCGTTGGCAAGACCGTCGGAGAGATTCGAAGAGTTGCGCAGGATCACGCTCCCATAGCGGCCCTCGATGACGGCGATCGCCACCCGGCCGGCCGTGATGTCCTGGGCGGGCAGGTACGCCTGTGCCACGATATAACCGTTGCGGCGATAGAAGTCGGTGATCTTCGCCGCCATCGCCCGAAGCTCGGTGAGACTCAGTTCGCTGCCCGGCGTGAAGCCGGTGAGCGCGAGCAATTCGGCTTCCGAATAAACCGTCTGTCCGCTGACCATGAGGGCATTGACGCGGATGCGCGCCTCGTCGCCCAAAGCCGCCGGTGGCTTGCCGGCCTCGTCGATGCGGATTTCCGGGGGCGGCCTTTGCATGGGAAACGCCGGCGGGACCTGCTGCAGGATGCTCCCGCCGCTGGGAGGCTGCTGCGCGAAAGCGGCCTGGCCCGCGAGCGCGAAGACTGCGACGAACATTATTTTCTGCATTGACGTATACGCCCCTCGCCTCGAATGTCTGGCTCGCAGTATGCGGCCGACAGGAAAATTCTGCCATATGGGTGTCGCAATCCTGTGCCCGGTGCCGCACTTATTCCGTTCGTAACCGAACATAGGACGAAAGGATCACTACGCCCGCCGCCGCGCTAAGGGCGCGCGAAGGCAGAAAAATTCATTCCGGGCATACTTCCGAGCCTGACCCACCGGAGGGGGATCGAAGATGACCAAGCATGTGCCGATGTTTCTTGTTCTGGCCGCCGCGCTGCTGCTGCCGGGCGCTTCCCACGCGCAGGACAAGAAAAAACCGGCTCAGGAAGTGTGGAACGAGCTCTTCGCCAAGCGCGAGGGCAAGGAGCACCAGTTCAACAAGTTCCTGGCCGAGCGGGTCAAGGGGCTGCCCCCGGGCAAGGCGCTCGATATCGGCATGGGCCAGGGACGCAACTCGATGTTCCTCGCCGCGCTCGGCTGGGAGGTGACCGGGTTCGACATTTCGGAGGTCGGCGTGAAGCAGGCGAAGGCCGAGGCGGAAAAGCGCGGCCTAAAGATCGATGCGCGCGTCGGCAACGTGGACAAGTTCGACTACGGCAGGGAGCGCTACGACCTCATTGTCGGCATGTACATGCACGAATACCTGACGCGCAACGCGCCCAAAGTCATGGCCGCGCTCAAGCCCGGCGGGACGCTGATCGTCGAAGGGATCCATCGCGACATCGACAAGGACAGCCTGCGCGGCGAGCGCTACGGCTACCGCAGCAACGAGCTGCCGAAAATCTTCGCCCGCCTGCGCGTGAGGTACTACGAGGACACGCTGGACAAGGCCGACTGGGAGCGCAGCGGCGGCAAACCGGTGCCGGTAGTGCGCCTGCTCGCGGTCAAGGAAGGCGGCGGCGCTGCGCGCTGACCGGGAGTCTCCCACGCGCATGACGGGATCAGGGTCTGAGCTGGCCGCGGATTTCGCCCTCGGGATAGCGCGCGCTGTGAACGTTCAGGTAGATCTGGCCGGCCAGGTAGGCGCGGTATTGCTCGTCGCTGAAGCGCGCGCTGCGCGGAATCGACCAGCTCGCGCCGCTGACCGGCGCATTCTCCATGGCGAGCGGCGCGTCGCTGCCGGTTCTCCCCAACTCGAGCACCAGCGGTCCGATCTCCCCCGCGCCGCCGAGATAGAGGTTGGCCGCAGTGCCCTCCATGCCGCTGGTTTCCACGACCCCGTTCAAGGTCCGGTCGGTATGAATCCAGAAGCTGGCCGTACCCGCGGCAGTGGAACTGTTCGGCGGGATTTCGCTTGCCCCGCTCAGGGCGACGCGAATTTCCGGCGCGCTCAGGCCGCTCGAGGCGCAGCCAGGCAGGACGGCAAACGCGGCAGCCGCGCAGATCGCGCCCGCGATTTTCAGCACTGAAGCCTCAGCACCGGGCCTGCGACGCTGCCGGCAGGCGCCCGGTGGCACACAATCTTCTCGCGGCCACCGCAACCCGGCGCGCCAATACTTCGGCTTCTGTGCTCTCAACAGCGACCAGCCCCAGACTTTCGAGCAGCCCGCCCAGCTTTCTGTGCGGACCCGGAGGGCTGGCATCGGCGGCCTAATTGACCTTCGTAATTTCAGGCGCGACAGTCAGACGGTCGGGAGCCTGTTCCGGCGCGACCGGGACCTCTTTCGGCGCGTCGCTTTTCGCCGCGTCCGGCTGGGGTGGCTGCTGGAGGGCGAGCGCGTCTTCCTTCGCCTTACCCGCCGCATCCTGCGCCGCGAACACCGCGCCGGCTTCCGGCAGGGACGGGTCTCGCGTGGATCCCACCTGAATGTGCGCGGGGCCCGAGGCGACCTGAGTCGGCTGCCCATTGGAGATTGCTTGCGGCTCCTCATTGCGCTGGCAGGCTGACGCGGCGGCCACGATGGCAGCGGCCACGAGAAGGCTAGGTGTCTGTTTGGGGTTCATCCGCCCACTCTAAAGCGCAGGGCGCACAGGGTCGGTGCGCGGTCATACACAAGATTCTGCGGCGCGCTGCACCGCAACCGAATGTTAGCCAACGTACGGATATTTGCGGGTTCTTGGGGGATGATTCGCTGCGTGGGTGGCACTGCACCAAGCCGCCAATCCTGATCCAGAGGTGCCAGAATGCTCAGAATCACCGACAAGCGTTTTCAGTACACCCCGTCCTTCAGCACGGACCTGAAAAAGCGCTTCAAGAAGATGATTCGCGACCAGCAGCGCGCGGCTGTCGAGGCTGCCGCCAAGGCAGAGGCGGCGTCGGCTTCGAGTTCAGTGGTGCCGATGTCCCGGCGCAGCGGCCAGAAGGGCTGAAAAGCACTCCCCACCAAGGCTGCAGTCCGCGCGACGGCTCGACTCCTGCGCGCGCGTTCATAAGAAGATCCTTCCCGGCGCGGTTCCGCGCCCGCGCTTTCGCGCAAAAAACACCTACAAATCGTCTTGCTCTGTAAGCGTTTGTCCTACTTTACGTGTAGGAAAAAGCGCCTTCGCGACGTAGTTGCTTGTCTGACGCGGGGGTAGCGTTTATGATGCGTTCCCTTGTCGCCTTGAGCAGCGCGGCAATACGAGAATTCCGCAACGTATCAAGGCAGTAACGCGCGCGCCGCAGCCCGGGCGATTGAGGAAACGC
>JANMXB010000358.1:0-6654 GCA_031380765.1 Pseudomonadota bacterium
GACATGCTCATTTTGCGCAAAATGGACAAGGTGGCCTTTCGCCTCGCCGAAGCCCTCGAAGCGCGCGGCCATCCGAGCCTGGTCACCGCGGCGCAGGAAACCGAATGGACGTACAAGCGCGCGAGCTACGGGCGGCTTTCCACGCGCCATCTTGGCGTCGAGGCGGGCCTGGGAACGCTCGGGCTGGAAGTCAACATCCTCACTCCGGAATTCGGCCCGCGCGTGTACCTCACCGGCATCCTGACCGAGGTCGAACTCGAAGCGGATGAACCGATCACGGAGCAGGTCTGTATCGGCGAATCCTGCAGCCGGTGCCTGCATTCATGCCCGGCCGACGCGGTCCTGCAATGGGGCATCGACAAGCGCAAGTGCGCGACGGAAGCGCAGGAGTTCGGTTTCGGTTCGATGGTCGGGATTTTCGAACGCCTGTTTGCGAATCCCGAGACAGCGCGCGAGACATTTCGCTCGCGCGATTTTTTCGGCTTCTGGCAAGGGCTTTTGCGCGTGGTTGGATCCTTCGGCGACTGCCCAAGGTGCCTTGCCGTATGCCCGGTGGGCAACGACTACCACGCGCACCTTGCCGATATCCAGAAAGTCATTCCGGAGAAGACGCCGGAAAAGGTGGCCCTCGCAAAGCAGTACAAGGCCAGGCGCGTGGCGCACGAAACCGGCGCGCCCGAGGCCGAATTGCCCGGCCTGTCGGAATGGAACGAGCGCTGGGTCGGCCCGGAGGGCTACAAAGGCATCGTGGCGCGCCAGATGCAGCAGTTCAAGAAAGAGCAGGCCGAGCGCGAGCAAACTTCGCGAGCGGCAGCCGAGGGCGCCAAAGCCAAGGCCTGAAATGCCCGCTATGTTCAAAAAGCCGCTCAGCGCAGCGGAAATCAAGGCAAAGGCGCGCGGACTCGGCGCCGACCTGGTTGGCATTGCCAATGGCGCGGAGCTCGAAGCCAATCCGCCGGATCCGGCCAACCCCAGGCGCCCCTCCGACATCACCGACCTCGATGCGGGCCGCGTGATCGTGCTTGCCAAGCGCCTCAACCATGGCGTCGCGCGCATCCTGCCGTGGGGCGACAGGCACAAGTATTACAACGACGAGCTGACCCTAACCATGCTCGAGGAAACTTCGCTCGAGCTCGTGCTGTGGCTCGAGGATTGCGGGTATCCCGCAGTAATCGTGCCGCCGACGCACGTGGATCCGTGGCGCTACAAGGGTGATCCCGCGGAGCACCAGACCACCCTGCTGTCATTGCCGCACGCCGCGGTCGAAGCGGGGCTGGGCACCCTGGGCCTCAACCTGCAGCTGCTTACGCCCGAATATGGTCCGCGCGTATTGCTGACTGCGGTGCTGGTCACGGTAGATGTCGAGTGCGATGCCCGCATGGAGGAAGCTTTGTGCCTCGGCCCCGGGTGCGGGCGCTGCCTTCAGGCCTGCCCCGGCGACACGGTGAAGCATTGGGACCGCGACTGGGAGGAATGCGACACTTATCGCTCGCCCTATGGCTTCAAGAAGCTGACCGGCCAGATCGAAGCCATCATGCAGGCGCCGACAGCGAAGGAAAAAAACGAGTTGCTGCGCTCCGAAACCGCGTTCAACTTGTGGCAGAGCATCCTGCGCGGCTCGGGCGCAATTACCGGCTGCCGCCGCTGCGCGGACGTCTGCCCGGTAGGAGCTGATTACGCTCCTATGCTCAAGGACGCGCTCGACGCGATTCCGGAAAGCTCAGAAGCAAAAGAGGCGAAGCTCGACGCGATGCAGGCAGAAGAGCGCGCCGCCCGTCCCTCGTCCGGCTACGAAGCGTCGCGCCGCTGGATCGGCGAGCGGGTCTACCTCTACCGGAAAACCTGAACGTGCCCCTGCCCCTGCCGAAATCCAGAAAAGAGATCGCCGCGCTCCAGTCGAAACGCAAAGTGACCGCCCTCGAGCAGGCGCGGCGTTCGCCGTTCTTCCGCGGCAAGCTCGACCACGTCAATGCGGCGAAGCTCGACGACCCGGAGGAATGGCGCAAAATCCCGATCCTCGACAAGGACATGCTGCGCGCTTTGACGGATGAGCAGTTCTACACCGATTTCTGCGTGAAGCCGGAGGGCGGAATCGCCGAGTACTGGCGCTCCGGCGGGTCGACGGGCAAGCCCCTGTTCTATCCGCGCAGCCACACCGATATCCGTTATGGCCTGCTGTCTTTCCGGCGCACGCTGGACATTGCCGGGTGCCAGCCAGGCGACTCTGCGCACGTCTCGTTTCCGCTGGGCATTCATCCGGTGGGGCAGATCTTCGCGCGTTGCGCAGCCGATGCGGGCGTCGCGGTCAACTGGGCCGGAGCGGGTAACAGCACGCCGTCGGCGATCCAGCTCGAATTGATCCGCAGCCTCAAACCCACCGTCTGGATGGGCATGTCGAGCTACGGCCTGCATCTCGCGAATCTCGCCGATTCACGCGGAATCGACCTCGCCGGCGGCAGCGTGAGGAAAATCCTCTGCTCGGCGGAGCCGTTGTCGGAGGCCAAGCGCGCAAAAATCGGCCGTAGCTGGGGCGCGAGCGTATTCGACAACTTCGGCATGACCGAGGCGGGCATGATGGGCGGCGAGGATGGCGGCGCCGGAGGGTTTCGAATCTGGACCGACATGCATTACATCGAGGTTCTCGATCCCGGCACGCTGGCTCCGGTGAAAGAGGGCGAGGTCGGTACGCTCGTCGTGACTCCGCTATGGACGAACAACGCCACGCCGTTCCTGCGCTGGAGCGCGGGCGACCTGGTGGTGTATTCCGAAGCCGACGATGCGTCGGGCCCGTACGCGGTATTCCCGAAAATCCGCCATACGCACCGCACGACCGGCTTTTTCAAGGTGAGCGGCGTCAACGTCAATCATCCCGAGTTCGAGGATTTCGTTTTTCGGCATGCCCAGGTCAACGATTTCAAATGCGAGCTGGTCACGGTCAGCGACAGGGAGATCCTGCGCCTGTCGGTCGAGCTGCGCCGCGGGGCGAACGCCGGGGCGGTCCTCTCCGAGCTGGTGCAGGGGGTGAAGGGCACCTTCGAAGTCACGCCCGAACTGGTGTTGCTCGAGACCGGAACGCTGGCCAGGGAATTCGAGTCCAGCGTGAAGGCGCCGAGGTTCACCGACAGCCGCAAGTAGTCCGCTCGCGTTCAGCGCTGTGCGGCGGCTTTTTCGCGCCTCGCCGCCTCGTACAACGGCATCACCCGCGGCAGGCTCGCCTCGATATCCTTGATGCGGTTGGCGTGACCAGGGTGAGTTGAGAGGAACTGGGGCGGCTGCGCTTTGCCCGACTGGCCTCCCAGCTTCGACATCTTGCGCCACACATTGGCCGCGGCGCGCGGATCGTAGCCGGCGCGCGCTGCGAGTTCCATGCCCACAAGGTCCGCTTCGGTTTCATGCTGGCGCGAGAACGGCAGCGATACCGCGAGATCGGCCGCCTGCGACAGAACGGAGGCCGAAAGGTGTCCGAGGTTGAAGACCATCGCCGCCACCGTTACGCCCACGCTCTTGAGCACCTGCTCGGACATGCGCGCGCGGCCGTGCTCGAGCAGCGCATGGGCGATTTCATGGCCCATGATCACCGCCACTTCGTCATCCGTGAGCTGCAGGGCGCTGATGATCCCGGTAAAGAACGCGATCTTGCCGCCCGGCATGCAGAACGCGTTCACCGACCGGGAACTGACGAGGTTGACCTCCCAGCGCCAGCGCTTTGCGTCGTCATTGAAGCGCACGGACGGCGGAATGAGGTTTCTTGCGATCGCGCGGAGCCTTTCCACTTGCATGCGGTCGTTGTTGAGCGCGTCCTTCTGCGCCGCCGTCCGCATCAACTGCGCATATTGCTGCGCGGAAGAATTCTCCACGGTGGATTTCGGCAACAGCAGCAGCCGGCTCTTCTTTACGTCGACGCCTTCGGAGGGCGCGGGATCGGCCGAAATCGCCGGGCCCGCGAGCACCAGCGCGAGAAGGAGTGCGAAGAGGCGTTGCATCAGAGCGATTCGAAATGCTGTGCCATGCGCTTGCGCATCGCCGCGTTCGGAAGGGGCCCGGTTCCTGCGGCGAGATTGTCCAGCATGTGTTCGGGCTTGCCCGTGCCGGGGATCGCACAGGTCACCGCCGGATGCGAGACGATCCACTTCAGGAAGAACTGCGCCCAGGTCGCCGCGCCGAACTCCCGCGCCCACTCCGGCACTTCCTTGCCCAGCACGCGGCGGAACATCGCGCCTTCGGCAAACGGCCGGTTGATAATGACCGCGACCTTCTTGTCCATCGCGAGCGGAAGCAGGCGATCCTCGGAGGCGCGTTCGGCCAGCGAATAGTTGATCTGCAGGAAATCGTATTTTCCGGTCCTGAGCCAGCGCTCGACGTCGGCGTAAGCGGCGCTCGTGTAGTGGGTGATGCCCAGATAGCGTACGCGTCCTTTTGCCTTCCAGCCTTCGAGCGTCTTCGTGTGAACGGCGACATCGACGAGGTTATGCACCTGCATGAGATCCATGCGCGAAACCCGCAGGCGTTTGAAGGAGAGGTCCATCTGGCGGACGCCTTCGTCCTTGCCGCTGGTCCAGACCTTCGTCGCGACGAAGAGCCTGCCCGCCAGGCCGGCTTCGGCGACCAGATCTCCGGTGACCGTTTCGCTGCTGCCATACATGGGCGAACTGTCGATCACCTTGCCGCCGGCTTTTGCGAACAGGCCGAGGACCTCCTTCAATGCGCTGCGCGCCGCGCGATCGCTGCCGACGTCGAATGTCTGCCAGGTGCCGACACCGATTACGGGCAGGGTCTCGCTGCCCGCGGGAATGGGGCGCTCGATGGGGGACGCGGATGCAGGAACGGGTTTCATGGTTGCGAGCGCGGCAAGGCCGGCCATCGTACGCAGCGCTGTTCGGCGTGCCGGATCCACGGGTCAAGGGAAGTGTCAGGGGAAGTGATAGGGCAAAGCGCGATGTTATATTAGCCGCGCACCCCACCGCGAAAAAAGGGAGAAGCCATGGGTACGGGAGGATGGATTTTTCTGGCAGTCGTGATCGGCATCGTCTTCTGGGCGATTTCGATCTACAACGGCCTGGTAACGCTGCGCAACCGGTTCAAGAATGCCTTCGCGCAGATCGACGTGCAGCTGAAGCGCCGCTATGACCTGATTCCGAACCTGGTCGAGGTCGCAAAAGGGTACATGGCGCACGAGCGCGGCACGCTCGAAGCCGTGATCGCTGCGCGAAACGGCGCGGCGTCCGCTGCGCAAAAGGCGGCCGCGGATCCCGCGGACGCCCAGGCGATCCAGGGACTCGCCACGGCGGAGGCGGGTCTCTCGGGTGCGCTGGGAAAACTGTTTGCCCTGGCGGAGGCCTATCCCGACCTGAAGGCCAACCAGAACATGATGGCGGTGCAGGAGGAATTGACCAGCACCGAGAACAAGATCGCGTTCGCCCGCCAGGCCTACAACGACTCGGTGATGGGATACAACACCCGGCGCGAAAGTTTCCCGGACGTCATTTTTGCCGGATTTTTCCAGTTCAAGCCGGGCGAGTTGCTGCAGGCGACCGAGAGCGCCGAGGAGCGCCAGGCAGTGAAGGTCAAGTTCTAACCCGGTCCGGCGCGGCGTCGGGTCGCAATGGATTTTTTCCAGAACCAGGATGCGGCGCGTAAAAACACGCGCGTCATGGTGGTCCTTTACCTGCTCGCGGTGGTCGGCGTTGTGATGGCTGTCGACCTCGTTCTTGCCGTTGCCTACGTGAACCTCGCTGACTTGCGGGTTCGCCCCGGCGCAGGCCCGGTGGCTCTGCTGCACGCCGTCCCCAGGGCCGTGTACGTCTGGGGCGCGGTGGGCACGGTGGCAGTGATACTCACGGCCAGCCTGTACCAGATTCTGCAGCTCGCTCAAGGAGGCCGAGCGGTGGCCGAAATGGTGGGTGCCCGCGCTGTGTCTGCGGACACGCACGATCCCCTCGAAAAACGCCTGCTCAACGTAGTGGAGGAGATGGCCATCGCCTCGGGCGTGCGCGTTCCGCAGGCGTACCTCATGGACGGCGAAAGCGGAATAAACGCGTTTGCGGCGGGCTATGACGTAAGCAACGCAGTGGTGGCGGTTACGCGCGGCACGCTCGAGACACTCAGCCGCGACGAACTGCAAGGGGTGATCGGGCACGAATTCAGCCACATCCTCAACGGTGACATGTGGCTCAACATCAAGATGATCGGGGTGCTCTCGGGCATCGTCTTCATCGGTGGCATCGGCGGCTTCCTGATGCGCAACGCGCCGCGGAGCGAGGACGGCAAAGCCACCGCGGGCCTGTTCGCAATGGGTCTGGTGCTGTTCCTGATCGGCTATGTCGGCATGTTCTTCGCGCGCCTGATCAAGGCCGCGGTATCGAGGCAGCGCGAATTCCTGGCCGATGCGTCTTCGGTGCAGTTCACGCGCAACCCGGAGGGCATCGCCGGTGCGCTCGACCAGATCCGTGCTTCGGGCCGCGGCGCCCTGATTGCAAACCGCTACGCCGAGGACATGAGCCACATGTACTTCGGCCAGGGAATTTCGGTCTGGATGTCCGGGTTGTTCGACACCCATCCGCCGCTGGAGGAGCGCATCGCGAGGGTGCGTCCCGGCTTTCAGGCGAGCCGGTACCGGCAGGCGCGGGAAAGCGCCGCACCGACGGCCGGCGGTGC
>JANMXB010000443.1:0-3844 GCA_031380765.1 Pseudomonadota bacterium
GCCAGGGCTGGCGAAGCGCCGAGCGGCCGGCTTTTCCTGCAAACCGAAGCCATCGCGAGCGACCTGCCCGCAACGCTGCCGATGGGCAAGACGGACAACCAGATCCTCTCGGTCGTAAGCCACCTGCACAAGGCGAATCCCGAGCGCCAGGTGATCCTCGTCACCAAAGACATCAACATGCGGATCAAGGCGCGCTCGTTGGCGCTCGCCGCGGAGGATTACTCGAACGACAAGGTGCTGGAGGACAGCGACCTCCTCTACACGGGGGTGATGAAGCTGCCGGCCGATTTCTGGGACACCCACGGCAAGGACATGGAGTCCTGGAAAAAGGAGGGCCACACGTTCTACCGCGTGCGCGGGCCGCTGGTCCCGCAGCTCCAGGTCAACCAGTTCGTCTACGACGAATCGGGCGACAAGCCGCTGTACGCGGTGGTCAAGGAAAAGAACGGCCGCATGGCGGTGCTCGAGACGCTGCGCGACTATTCGCACACGAAGAACTCCGTCTGGGGGATCACGTCCCGGAACCGCGAGCAGAATTTCGCGCTCAACCTGCTCATGAACCCGGCGGTGGATTTCGTGACCCTGCTCGGCCAGGCCGGCACCGGCAAGACCCTGCTTGCGCTGGCCGCGGGCCTTACCCAGGTGCTCGACGAAAAGCGCTATACGGAAATCATCGTCACGCGCGTGACGGTGCCCATCGGAGAGGACATCGGGTTCCTGCCCGGCACCGAGGAGGAAAAAATGACGCCGTGGATGGGGGCTTTCGAGGACAACCTCGATGTCCTCAACGCCACGGACGAGTCGGGCGGCGAATGGGGACGCGCGGCGACGCGCGACCTGGTGCGCTCGAGGATCAAGATCAAGTCCCTCAACTTCATGCGCGGGCGCACTTTCATCAACAAATTCCTGATCATCGACGAGGCGCAGAACCTGACGCCCAAGCAAATGAAGACGCTGATCACGCGCGCAGGTCCCGGCACCAAGGTCCTGTGCCTGGGCAACATTGCCCAAATCGACACGCCCTATCTTACCGAAGGATCCTCGGGCCTGACCTATGTAGTCGATCGTTTCAAGGGCTGGGAGCATTCGGGCCACGTGACCCTCGCGCGGGGCGAGCGCTCGCGCCTGGCCGACCACGCAGCCGAGGTGTTGTAAGCTTTCCCCTGCCCTGCAGCACCTACCTAGGATAGAAATGAATTTTCGCCTGCTCTGTATTGCGGCGCTCGCCGCCCTGTTGTCCGGTGCGGTTTGCGCACAGTCCTCCAAGCCCTACGAGCCGCAGGTCGGCCAGCAGGGCAAGGACGTCATCTGGGTTCCCACGCCGGACGAGATCGTCGAGCGCATGCTGCGCATGGCACAGACCACGCCGAACGACTACGTGGTGGATCTCGGCGCGGGCGACGGCAAGATAGCGATCATGGCGGCAAAGAAGTTCGGCGCGAAGAGCCTCGGGATCGAGTACAACCCGGAGATGGCGAAGCACGCGCAGGGCAACGCCGAAAAGGCCGGCGTCGCCGACAAGGCACGCATCCAGCAGGGCGACATTTTCGCCACCGACTTCAGGTCGGCCACGGTCGTCACGATGTACCTGCTGCCCGCGCTCAACCTCAAGCTGCGCCCGACCATTCTCACGATGAAGCCGGGCACGCGCGTGGTGTCCCATTCGTTCACCATGGACGACTGGGAAGCCGACGAGATCTCCAACCTCGACGGGCGCCGCGCCTATTTCTGGATCGTTCCGGCAAACGTGCAGGGCACCTGGAAGCTGGCGCTCCCGGGCGGCGATACCCCGGAGGTGACTTTCGACCAGCGCTACCAGAAGATCGAAGGGCAGGTGCAGCTCGGCACGATCCAGGGCGGATTGCGCGAAGCGCGCCTGTCCGGGCCGAACATCACCTTCGCCTACGTCGACAATGCCGGAGTTCGCCGTACCTTCAACGGCCGCGTGAACGGCACGACCATGGAAGGCACGCTGCGCGCGGACAACGGCGCCGAAGCCCGCTGGTCAGCGTCGAAGCGCTAAAAAAAGTGGGGTCAGAGTCGACTTTCCAAAAAGTCGACTCTGACCCGGGTTTCAGTGGCCCTACAGTTTCGAGTGTGAGCCGTCGCAGAACGGCTTGCCGGCACTGCGCTTGCATCCGCACAGCCACACTTTCTGCGCTTCGGTGACCGAAAATTTCCGCGGCTCGATGCCGCTTGCCTTGTGCGAGCCGTCGCAAAACGGCTGGCGCAATGACCGCCCGCAGGCGCACCACCAGTAGTCGCCGGGAGCAAGCTCGACCGCGTAAGGGGATTTCTGCGGGATCAGCGGCTCGGGCACGGCGGCTCCTGACCTAATAGCCGGCGGAACTGGCTCTGTTCTCGAAACGCGTGTACTGCCCGAGGAAGGTGAGCTCGACCTTGCCGATCGGGCGGTTGCGTTGCTTGCCGATGATGACCTCGGCCACGCCGCGCGCCTCGGGCTTGTCCGGAAAATAGACTTCGTCGCGGTAGATGAACAGGATCACATCGGCATCCTGCTCGATGGCGCCCGATTCGCGCAGGTCCGACATCATCGGGCGCTTGTCGTTCCTCTGCTCCAGCGCCCGGTTGAGCTGCGAAAGCGCCACCACCGGCACTTGAAGCTCCTTGGCCAGCGCCTTGAGCCCGCGCGAAATCTCCGAAATCTCGGTGGCGCGGTTTTCGCTGCTCGCCTGGTTCGAGCCGGACATGAGCTGCAGGTAGTCGACCACGATCAGGCCGAGCTCGCCGCACTGGCGGCGCAGGCGTCGCGCACGGGACCTCAGTTCGAGAGCGTTGAGCGCCGCGGTTTCGTCGATGAAGATCGGCGCATCGTGCAGCTTGCCCATCGCGCTGGAGAGCTTGCCCCACTCCTCGTCGGTGAGCCGGCCGGTGCGCATGCGGTGCTGGTCGACGCGCGAGATCGAGCCGAGCATGCGCATCGCGAGCTGCGTGCCGCCCATCTCCATGCTGAATATGGCGACCGGCAATCCGTTGTCGACCGCGATATTCTCGGCCATGTTCAGCGCAAACGCGGTCTTTCCCATCGAGGGGCGGCCGGCGACGATGATTAGATCCCCCTTCTGCAGCCCCGCGGTTTTCTCGTCCAGGTCCACGAATCCCGTGGCCACGCCAGTGACGTCCGAAGGATTGTCACGGTGGTAGAGGAAGTCGATCCTCTCCATCACGCGCGCGAGGACCGGCTGGATCTCCTCGAAGCCGGTGCGACTGCGCGAACTGGCCTCGCCAATCTGGAGGATGCGTATCTCGGCTTCGTCCAGCAGCTGTTTGACGTCCTTGCCTGAAGGGCTCAACGCGATTTCGGCGATGTCTGTGGCGACCTGCGCGAGCTTTCTCTGCACCGCGCGCTCGCGCACGAGCTCGGCATAGCGCCGGATGTTGAGCGCGCTTGGCGTGTTCTGCGAGAGCGATCCGAGGTAGGCGACGCCGCCGGTCTTGTCCTTGTCCTCGCTTGCCTCGATCGACTCGAGCACCGTGACCACGTCGGCCGGCCGGTTCGATTCGATGAGCTTGCCGATGTGGCGGAAGATGCGGCGATGGTCGTCGCGGTAGAAATCGTCTATGGACACCAGGTCGGCGATCTTCTCCCACGCCTGGTTGTCGAGCAGCAGGCCGCCGAGGAGAGACTGCTCGGCCTCGACCGAATGCGGCGGGACGCGCAGCGCAAGCAGCTGCGGATCGGCCGGCTCGATATTGAATGCTGCGATCTGGGGTGCGCGCGCCATGGGGAGGGACCATGCTACACAAAACAAAAAGGCCTTTCGCCAGGCCTTTTCGCGTTCGCTACAACTTCAGCAGAATCAACCGCTTTAAGTTTCGCCGA
>JANMXB010000489.1:0-8412 GCA_031380765.1 Pseudomonadota bacterium
AAGCTCGAGAGCGGCGAAGCGATCAAGGATTTCTCGATCTCCTACGTGACCCACGGCACATTGAACGCGAAGAAATCGAACGCGGTGCTGATGGTCACTGCGCTGGGCGGCAACCACCACCGGATCGACTACCTGATAGGCCCGGGCAAGGCGCTCGATCCGGCGAAGTACTTCATCATCTGCACCGACGCGATCTCCAACGGTCTCACGACCTCGCCCTCGAACAGCAAGGCGCAGCCGCGCATGCAGTTCCCCAAGTTCAACATCCGCGACATGGTCAACTCGACCCACCGGCTGGTCGCCGAAAAATTCGGCATCACGAAACTGGTGACCGTCGCGGGCGCCTCGATGGGCGGCATGCAGGGACTGCAGTGGGCGGTGAGCTATCCGCAGATGATGGATAGTGTCGTGGCGATCATCCCCATCGGCCGCACGCCGGCTTGGTCGACCGGAATCGTCGAGATGCTGCGCCAGACCATCATGACCGACCCGGAATGGAAGGGCGGCAATTACGTGTCGCAACCCGAGCGCGCGATGCGCCTGTGGGGCGGGTGGCTGGCGGGGACGATCGTGCGCACGCCGCAATACCATGAGGCACTGTTCCCGAACAACATGGATGTCGTCGCCCACCTCAATGCCACGCAGGAATCCAACTGGAAAAGAATCGACGCCAACGACTGGATCTACCAGAGCTGGGCCTACGACCAGCACAACCTGGGCACCACGCCGGGCTTCAACGGCGACTATCACCGTTCCCTTAAGTCCATCAGGGCCAAGACCCTGATCCTCGCGGGCACGGGCGACCTGCTCAATCCGGAAGCCGACGCCCAGGAAGCGGCAACCTATATTCCCGACGTGCGCTACGTTGCCATCAATCAGAACCGGCCGATGGGGCACCTGTCCGGCGCCGGCGCCACCGCACGGGAAAACGAGCTGCAGAACGCCGAAATCTCGAATTTCCTCGACGTGGTCACCGACCGCGGCCGCAGGCTGCAATAGGAGCGCATTCATGGGACTCCCGAAATGAGCCGCATCACCCTTACGCGATTCCTCATCGAGCGCCAGCGCAACAAGCAGCTCATCAACGCCGACCTGCGCCTCCTGATCGAGACCGTGGCGCGCGCCTGCAAGGCCATCAGCAACGCAGTCACCAAGGGAGCCATTGCCGGCAACCTCGGCTCGGCGGGCAGCGACAACGTGCAGGGCGAAGTGCAAAAGAAGCTCGACGTGCTGTCCAACGAGATCCTGCTCGAAGCCAACGAATGGGGTGGCAACCTCGCAGCGCTGGCCTCCGAGGAAATGGAGAATCCGCACCCGATCCCCACCCATTTCCCCAAGGGCGAATACCTGCTTCTGTTCGATCCGCTCGACGGGTCGTCGAACATCGACGTGAACATTTCGGTGGGCACCATCTTTTCGGTGCTGCGCTGCCCGAAGCTCGCAAGCGGCGGGTATTGCGAAGCCGACGAGCAGGCTTTCCTGCAGCCCGGCTCAACGCAGGTCGCCGCGGGCTTCGCGGTCTATGGCCCGACGACCATGCTGGTGCTCACGGTGGGCGACGGCACGCACGGCTTCACCCTCGACCGCGAGATGGGCTCCTTCATCCTCACCCACCCTGACATCCGCATTCCCGAGGACACGCAGGAATTCGCGATCAACATGTCCAACATGCGCAGGTGGGAAGCGCCGGTGAAACGCTACATCGACGAATGCCTGGCCGGGACGACCGGCGTGCGCGGCAAGGATTTCAACATGCGCTGGGTGGCGTCGATGGTGGCCGACGTGTACCGGATCCTCACGCGCGGCGGCATCTTCATGTATCCGCGCGACGACAAGAACACCTCCGGACGCCTGCGCCTCATGTACGAGGCCAACCCGATGTCATTCATCGTGGAGCAGGCGGGCGGCGCGGCCACCGACGGCCGCAAGCGCCTGCTCGAGCTCAAGCCCGCGAGCCTGCACCAGCGCGTAGCCGTGATCCTCGGCTCGAAGAACGAAGTCGACCGCGTGACCGGCTATTACGCCCGATGACCGCAGCCAAGTTCCTGCCTTTCCTGCTCGCCTCGGGCGGCCTGGCCAGCCTGCACTTCCTGCTCAAGATCGTGCCCGCAGGCGCCAATCCCGGCGCGACCCTGTTGGTGGCCTACGTCGTAGCGTCGCTCGCGTGCCTTGCCGCGTTTCCGCTTCTCACGCCCGGAACTTCACTCAAGTCCGGCTTGGGCAGCGTACCCTGGCATGCGCTGGCGATGGGAATGGCGATCGCGTGTTGCGAGATCGGCATCCTGCTCGCCTACCGCGCGGGGTGGCCGGTGGGGACCACCGGCGTTTCGGTGAGCGCGGCGATGACGCTCATCCTGCTCCCGATCGGCATTCTGGTGTTCGGTGAATTACTGACGCTCGCACGCGCGGGTGGCATCGCAATGACGCTGGGCGGGCTGTACCTGCTGGCCCGATAGAAGAAGTGCGGAGGGGGGACTGCGGGGAACGCGGGAAGCGCGGGAAACTGCTGCGGCGGATCCGGCGGGCAGGCGGCTGCCCGCGACCCGGGGGCCGCAGGCAGCCGAACCTGGAATTACTTGAGGTGCTTGCTGACCATCTTGGTCATGTCGAACATCGAGACCTGCGCTTTGCCGCCAAAAATCGGCTTGAGCTTGTCGTCGGCGTTGATCATGCGGCGGTTCTTCTTGTCCTGAAGATTGTTCTTCTTGATGTAGACCCAGATCTTCTTGGTCACTTCGGTGCGCGGCATCGGGCCGGCGCCGATCACCGCGCCGAGCATCGCGCTCGGGGTCATCGGCTTCATGAATGCAGCATTCGGCTTGCGCTTGGCTGCAACCTTCTTCTTTGCTGCGGGTTTCTTGGCGGCTTTCTTCTTGGTAGCCATCGTGGTGTTTCTCCTCTGAACGTTGGGGGGTGCGGGAAACTGGCGATTCTGTCAGTCGATTCTGTTATCCGATTCTTTTGCTCGATTCTATTACTACATGCCGCCTTCGTGCGAGCGGAAGCGACAAGATGCCGAATCTCCCTCTGCGTGTCAACGGTTTTCAGAGGAAAAATAGGCCTCCGTGCTCAACCCGCCACCGCAGTCCGCCCGCGATCTCGCGTCCGGTGCTCGGCCAGTAGTTCCAAGTGTGGAGGTAGAATCGGCGCACCATGCCGCGCTTCAATCTTGCCGATGTCCGCAGGGAGTACATGCTCGCCGGCCTGAGCGACGCCGAAGCCGCGCGCGACCCGTTCGACCAGTTCGAGCGCTGGATGGGCGATGCGCTCGCCCACGAGCTGCCGATTTCGAACGCCATGACGCTCGCCACCGTGACCGCGGAAGGCAAACCCGATGCCCGCATCGTGCTGCTCAAGGGCATCGACGGCGGCGGCTTCGTCTTCTATACCAACTACGCCAGCGCCAAGGGCCGCCAGCTCGCAGCGAATCCCGAAGGGTGCCTGGTGTTCTTCTGGGTGGAGCTCGAGCGCCAGGTGCGCGTTACCGGCCGCGTCGAGAAGGTCAGCGTCGCGGAGTCCGACGCCTACTATGCGAGCCGCCCCCTGGGCGCGCGGCTTTCGGCGTGGGCCTCGTCGCAGAGCAGCCCGGTACCTGCGCGCAGAGCGCTCGAAGATGCGCTTGCGACGGTCGAAAAGCTGCACGGCGCCAATCCACCGCGTCCTGCACATTGGGGCGGCTACCGGCTCGTTCCGGACAGCATCGAATTCTGGCAGGGCCGCCCCAACCGGCTGCACGACCGCCTGCTGTACCGCCGCGAGGGAGCGTCCTGGACGATCGGGCGCCTGGCCCCCTGAGCGCGGCTGACGCATCGCAGTCCGGGTTCGACTGCGTCCTTGCCTTCCTGCGCGCTTCAGGCCTTGCCGGCGAGAAGGAGACGCCGGCAGCCGAGCCGCTGACCGGCGGCGTGTCCTCGGACATCTGGAAAGTCGAGCTGGCGGGCGGCACGGTCTGCGTCAAGCGCGCCCTGCCGCGCCTTCGCGTGGCGCAGGTCTGGGAAGCCCCGGTCGGGCGCAACCGTTACGAGCGCCTGTGGATGGAAACAGCCGCGGCGATCGTGCCGGGCGTCGCGCCCAGGGTTCTCGCCGCCGACGACAGCGGGATCTTCGCGATGGAGTACCTCGAACCCGTGCGGCATCCGCTGTGGAAGGCCGAGCTTGCCGCCGGCCGTGCGTCCGCCTCTTTCGCCGCGCGCACCGGAGACGCTTTGGCGCGCATTCACGCGGGGACGGCCAACCGCAGCGACGTCGCCGCGCGATTCGCGACCGACGCGAGCTTCCACGCCATTCGCCTCGAGCCCTACCTGATTGCAACCGGCCGCGTCCATCCGGCCCTCGCTCCCCGCCTCGAGGCGCTTGCCGCAAACACGGCCGCAACCAAGCTTGCGCTGGTGCATGGCGACGTGAGCCCGAAGAACGTCCTCGTCGGCCCCGCGGGCCCGATCCTGCTCGACGCGGAATGCGCATGGTATGGCGATCCCGCGTTCGACCTGGCTTTCTGCCTCAATCACCTGCTGCTCAAATGCCTGTGGGTGCCGGGCGCGACGGAGGGCTTCCTTAAATGTTTCGACGCTTTTGCTGACGCCTACCTGTCGGGCGTCGAGTGGGAAATACGCGACGAGCTCGAAGCGCGCGCAGCCGCACTGCTGCCAGGGTTGCTCCTTGCACGCGTCGACGGGAAGTCGCCGGCCGAGTACCTCACCCGCGCGGCGGACAAGCAAATAGTGCGCGAAGCGGGCAGTGAAATGCTGCTCCATCCCCTGAGCCAACTGGCTCAGGTGCGCGACACCTGGAAGAAAGCCCTATGACCGCCATCAGCGCGATCCACGCCCGCAGGGTCTGGGATTCCCGCGGCAAGCCCACGGTGGAGGCCGAGGTGACGCTGGAGGGCGGCGCCGTGGGCCGCGCGATCACGCCGGCCGGCGCCTCCACCGGTAGCGGCGAGGCGCGCGAATTGCGCGATGGCGGACAAGCCTTGCGCGGCCTCGACGTGCAGCAGGCCGTGCGCAACGTGAATGGCCCGATCGCCGCCGCGCTGCGCGGCAGGGATGCGACCGACCAGGACGGGGTGGACGCGGCGATGCTCCAGCTCGACGGCACGGCCGACAAGTCGAAGCTCGGCGGCAACGCGATCGTCGCCGTGTCCCTGGCCTGCCTGCACGCGGCGGCAGCCGATGCGGGGGTTCCGCTGTGGAAGCACCTCGCAGCCGGCCGGCGCGTGGCCATGCCGGTGCCCGAGATCCAGATCTACGGCGGCGGCGCCCACGCCCGCGGGCGCGTCGACCTGCAGGACTTCATGGTCGTCTGCCCGGGCGCCGGCACTTTCGCCGAGGCGCTGGAGATGACCGCGGAGGTGTACTACGCGGCCGGAGCGCGTCTCGCGAAGAAAGGCGCGCTGCAGGGCGTCGCCGACGAGGGCGGCTATTGGCCGTCCTTCCGCTCGAACGAGGAAGGCCTTTCGGAGCTCGTTCGCTCGATCGAGGATGCGGGGTTCCGCCCGGGCAAGGACGTGGCGATCGCGCTGGACATTGCGGCGACGCAACTCGTGCAGGCCGGCCGCTATGCGCTGGCGCTCGAAAACCGCACCCTGTCGGCCGAGCAGTTCGCGCTCATGCTCGAGCGCTGGGTCGACGCCTATCCGATCGTGTCGATCGAGGACCCGTTTGCCGAAACCGATACCGAAGCCATGCGCGCGTTCACCAAGCGCGTCGGGCATCGCATCCAGGTCGTCGGAGACGACTACTTTGTCACCGACGCGGCGCGGATCAAGGCTGCTGCGGCCGTGGGAGCGTGCAATACCGTACTGATCAAGCCGAACCAGATCGGCACCGTGACCGAGGCTTACGCGGCTGTGACGGCGGCACGAGAGGCGGGCTACGGCGCAATCGTCTCGGCCCGCTCGGGCGAAACGGAGGACGTGTCGATTGTCCATCTCGCGATCGGCTGGGGCGTGCCGCAGCTGAAGGTGGGCAGCTTTTCCAGGTCCGAGCGCATGGTGAAGTGGAACGAAGGCATCCGCATCGAGGAGTCGCTCGGGTCATCGGCGCAGGTGTTTGCGGCGGGGCGGTTGTTCAAGCGCAGCGGAAATTGAAATACTGCCATTTTCGGGTCAGAGTCCGCGCCAGCATTGTAATTCCTGTCGAAATACTGCCATTCATGAGGAGGCACGCATGACCATGGAAACCTACGACGGAGGCTGCACCTGCCGCCAGGCGCGTTACCGCATGACCTCGAAACCGCTGTTCGTGCACTGCTGCCGCTGGTGCCAGCGTGAAACCGGAACGGCGTTCGCGCTGAACGCGCTGATCGAAGCCGTTCGCGTCGAAGTGCTCCACGGCGAGGTCGAAGCCGTGAACACACCGTCAAACAGCGGCAAGGGCCAGAAGATCTCGCGCTGTCCCAAGTGCAGGGTCGCTGTGTGGAGCAACTACGCCGGCGCCGGCGACAAGGTTCGCTTCGTGAGCGTTGGGACGTTCGACGAGCCGGACCGTTGCCCGCCCGAGATCCATATCTACACCGAGTCGAAGCAGCCATGGGTGGTGCTGCCTCCCGGGCCGCCGGTGTTCGCCCAGTATTACAACTCGAGCGAGGTGTGGCCGAAGGACAGGCTCGAACGGCGCGCCGCGGTGTTCGGCCAATGAATATTCTTCGTCTTGCCGGTCTGTGTGCGTTTGCGGCGGCCTCCACTTCGATTTCCGACTCGAATGTCTGCGCTTGCGCTCCCGCCATGCGCGCCGGCGAATCCGTCCGCATAGCGGAAGAATCCGCACTGATCTTCTGGGATGCTGCCAATAAAACCCAGCACTTCATCCGCCGCGCGCAGTTCGACACCAAGGCCAAGGACTTCGGCTTCCTGGTGCCCACTCCGAGCCGGCCGGCACTGTCTGAGGTGGACGATGCGATCTTCGGTCATCTCCTTGAGCTCACCAAGCCGCCGGTCCGCAAGGCTCTGCCACGCCCTGCAGCGGCAATGGATCAGATGGCCTCCGCGCCGGAGCCTGCCAAGGGTCCGCAGGTGCGGGTGCTCGAAATCGTGACAGTCGCTGGGCTTGATGCCGCAGTGCTTGCTGCCAACGACGCCAAAGCCCTGAACAAGTGGTTGCAGGATCACGGCTATTCGTCCGGCGCGGAACTCGCGGAATGGTTCAAGCCCTACGTCGCGGCCAAATGGATCATCACGGCTTTCAAGATCTCAAAGGGCGCGTCCCGCTCGGACCGCGCGATGACTTCGGCCGTGCGCATGTCGTTTAAGACCGACCGGCCTTTTTTCCCCTATCGGGAGCCGGCGACCCGCGACTCTTCTCCAAGGGTGCTCGAGGTGTACTTGGTTTCCGGCGAGCGGGCCGAGGGCACGATAGGCAAAGCAGACGCGTGGCCCGGACGCACGCTATGGGCGCAACCGCTTTCCGCCGGTTCGCGCGACGAATTGCTCAAGCGCGCGAAGCTGCCGGCGAACGCAGCGCCGGCGCGGGTGTGGCTGACCCGTTTCCTCGATTCGTCCGCACCGCGGCCCGGGACTGATGAGTTGTATTTCTCGCGTTCCGCGGATCAAGCCCGGTTCATGGATGAGGACAGGCTCCATGCGGAGTTAGAGCGCAAGGAATCGGCCCGGTGGGCGGTGGCAGCCGCTCCGTCCCCGTCACTGCTGGAGCAGGGTCAGATGGCCGACCAAAGCGGGAACGTTAAAGGGGCGGTCAGGTTTTACGTCCGTGCCGTACGCGCAGGCGAGTTCGAAGCCGCCAAATTGCTCGGTGATATCTATATGAGCGGCAAAGGCGATGTCGGGAGCGATATTGCGGAAGCCCAAAAGTACTACACCATTGCAGAAAAGAACGGAATCAAATTTGAGCGGCGTGCTCGGTAGACGACTGTGAGAGTTCTCTTCCACTTCGACGCGAGCGACCTGCTTGCCGACAAGGCGCGCAAACTCGCCGCGCCTTTCGAAGTCGCCTGCTGCCCCGAAAGCAGCGACACCGCGTTTGACGTCGCAATCGGCACGACCGAGGTGCTCTGGCATTCCCTCAGACCGGTGACCGCGCAAGTAATCGCCCGCGCCCCGAAGCTGCGCCTAATCCAGAAAATTGGCACCGGCGTGAACACGATCTTTGCCGAAACCGATACCGAAGCCATGCGTGCATTCACCAAGCGCGTCGGGCATCGCATCCAGGTCGTCGGCGACGACTACTTTGTCACCGACGCGGCGCGGATCAAGGCTGCTGCGGCCGTGGGAGCGTGCAATACCGTGCTGATCAAGCCGAACCAGATTGGCACCGTGACGGAGGCGTACGCGGCAGTGACGGCCGCACGAGAGGCGGGCTACGGCGCAATCGTCTCGGCCCGCTCGGGCGAAACGGAAGATGTGTCCATCGTCCATCTCGCGATCGGCTGGGGGGGTGCCGCAGCTGAAAGTGGGCA
>JANMXB010000575.1:0-4547 GCA_031380765.1 Pseudomonadota bacterium
GCCGCGTAGGCCAGGCGCTTGAACTCGAACGCGAACGGATGCCAGAAGCCCATCTGGCGCTGCGTCATATTGATGCCGGCGAATTTTCCGCCCGGCGCTATCCACCAGTGCGTGCCGGCGATTCCGCCCCACTCCAGTTCCCCTGCCGAGCCTGCGGGCTCGCTCGCCGAGGGCTTCAGTGTCACCGCGCCCGCGAGGCCGAATCCCTTGCCCGGGATGTCGCCAAGGCGCGGGAAACGGATGCGCTGACCCGCTGCCAGCTGGTTGGTCCGCATGAGCGCGAGGGTCTGCGGTTTCAGAAGCGTTTCGCCGCCGGGCATAAGACTTTTCACCAGCGCGATCATGTCCGCGAGGGACGACACGAGGCCGCCTCCGCCCGACAGGCGCGGCACCGGCGTGACGAAAGCGCCCGGGTACGGGTGGTTGTCCAGGCGCGTGAGCCCGGGCTGCATCGGCGCCATGATGTCCGCGCCCGCGTAGTACGTGGCGAGCCGCGCCTTGTCCTTCGCGACGAAGTCCGTCCCGGTCATGCCCAGCGGCTCGAAAATCCGCTCGCGCAGCAATTCGTCGAACCGGCGCCTGCTGACGACTTCGACCAGCCGCCCGAGCACGTCGGTGGCGATCGAGTATTCCCACGCGGTCCCGGGGTGGAACGCGAGGGGCAGGCCGGCCAGTGCTTCCATCATGTCGGCAAGCGGCGTTGCCGGGTTGAGCACCTTGCGCTCGTTGAAGAGCCTGAACATCAGCGTGCCGGGGTCGAGCACCCCGTAGCCCAGCCCGGAGGTATGGGTCATGAGGTGGCGGATCGTGATCGAGCGCGCCGCCGGCTCGGTGTCCTGCGCGCTTGTGGCGCCCGGCCGCAGCACGCGGCGGTTCGCGAGCTGCGGAAGAAAGTTTGCGACCGGCTCATCCAGCCCGAAGCGCCCCTCCTCCAGCAGCATCAGCACGGCGCAGGAGGTGACCAGCTTGGTGTTCGAGAAAACACGGAAGAGGTGGTCCTCGCGCAGCGGCACCTTCGCCTCCCGGTCCGCCCAGCCCACGCAGCCGGTTTCCGCGACTTCGCGGTCCGCGAGAATCGCCCACGACACGCCCGGCAGGATGTCCGCGTCGACGTAGCGCTGCATCGCCGGGCGGATCGCGCTGAAGTCGCGTGCGCCCATCAGCCGTTCCCGCTCTTCTCGGCGATCTCGCGCATCCTGCGCATGGCCAAAGCGCGTTGACGATTGGCTTCGGGTAGCGTCGACAGATCCACCGGCGGCGCCGTGAGCCCGTACGCGGGGAAACCCGGGATCCTGTCGCGCTCGAGCGCCGGCATGGTTTTCTTCCGCTTGAACGCCGCCTCGATGAAGGGCGCGAGCTCCTTCATCTTCTGCGCCTCGCGCCCGGCCTCGCCCTTCCTGAACTCAGGCATCACCTCTTTCGCGAAGCATTCAAGGGACTCGCAGATGTGCTCGTGCCGGTTGTTGCCGCCCTGCTGGATGAACACCGTCTGGTCGACGCCCGCGTCCTGGAACTTGCGCAGCGACGTGCGCAGCTGCTCCGGAGAGCCGATGCAGCCCGCGCCCGCCCCGAGCACCTCGGTGCCGAGCTGGTCGCGCACCGCGGTGAACTTTTCCCAGAGGTTCGTGCGTCCCGGCACGTGGCGGCCGAACGCGTAGAAGTGGCCGAGCGCGAACTGGAAGAAGCGAAAGCCGTCGATGCCCCTTCTGCGCGCCTCCTGCGCATCCGGATGGCACGAGAAACCCGCCACCATCGCGATGTTCGGGTTCACCGCGTGGCCGATCGGCACGCACTCGTTCTTGAAAATCTCGTAGTACTCGTGCACCCATTGCTTCGCCTCTGCGGGATCGATGAAGGCGAACGTCAGCGCCCCGATGCCGTTCTGCGCCGCGAGCCTGATCGTGTTGCGGTTCGAGCACGCCATCCACAGCGGCGGGTGCGGCTTCTGCGCGGGCTTGGGCACCACGTTCCTTGTGGGCATGCTGAAGTACCTGCCCTCGAAGCCCGGGTATGGGTCCATCACGAGCATGTTGGCCGCCTGCTCGACCGATTCCTTCCAGATCAGGTGGCGGTCTTCGGGCTTGATGCCGAAACCTTCGAGCTCGGAGCGCGACGCCGACATCCCGGTGCCCCACTCCACCCTTCCGTGCGAAACGAGATCAAGCGTGGCGATGCGCTCCGCCGCCCGCGCCGGATGGTTGTAGCCGGGAAGCATCAGCATGATCCCGTGCCCGAGGCGGATGTTCTTCGTGCGCTGCGAGCAGGCGGCGAGGAACACTTCAGGCGCCGAAGAGTGCGAATACTCCTCGAGGAAGTGGTGCTCGACCTCCCATGCGAAGTCGATCCCGAGCACATCGGCCAATTGCACCTGGTCCAGGGCCTCGTGCAGGAGCTTTTCCTCGGCACCCTCCGCCCACGGGCGCGGGAGCTGGTGCTCGTAGAAGATTCCGAATTTCATGGGCGGATCCTTGTGGATGGGATGACTGCCGCAGCTTGACTCCAGGCGCATCTTAGCCAAAGGGCCGCGGCGGGTATTCGCAATCTCTGGGCGCATGAGGGCGCCGAAGCGGGCTGGAAGGTCGTGCTAAACCAGCTGGAGCTGCTTCACCAACCAGTAACACGGGGGTCGGAAACGGCATGGTTTCGAAACTCTAATGCTGCCATTTTTAGAATCATGTCCGCTCCCAGAGCCAGTCCTGTGGCAAATTGCTGCCACGGGCGCCTGACGGGAGATCGAGCTGGAGAAGTGGACCAGGCGCGGTCAGTGGCACAGGCTCAACGACAACGCCGTCTACGCGTTCAACGACGCGCTTTGAGCCAGGGCCCCGCTACCGTCGCCGGGAAGCCAGATAGAGCGGAGTGACGGCAGGCAGCAATGCCTGGACGGCCTGAATCCGGCTGGCGTCCGTCGGGTGGCTGCTGAGGAACGCGGGAGAACTCGATCCGCTTTTCGCGGCGAGCATCTTCTGCCACAGGCTCACTCCGGCGTGGGGATCGTAACCCGCGCGCGCCGTGAGTTCGAGACCGATGCGATCGGCTTCTTCCTCGTCCGTGCGGCTGAACCTGGTGGCGATCAGGGCCTCATAGCCGACATTGCCCAATTGGGCCGCGCCCTGGCCCAGCCCGAGCAACGCGCTGCCAAGGCCGATTGCCGTTTGCGCCGCCATGCTCTGCGAAACCTGCTCGCGCGAGTGCTCGCGCAGTGCATGCGCTATCTCATGGCCGAGCACCACGGCAAGCTCGTCGTCGGTGAGGTGGAGCTGGTTGGCGAGACCCGTGTACACCATGATCTTGCCGCCCGGCATGGCGAATGCGTTGATTTCATTGCCGCTGATCACGTTGGCTTCCCAGTTCCATCCCGGCGCGTCCTTGCGGAAATTGCCGGTCTGCTGCTCCAGGCGGCCGGCGATTGCCCTCACGCGATTGAGCAGCGCCTGGTCCCGGTTGAGCGTGCCTTTGGCCGCGGCTTCGGCCTTGAGCTTCTCGTAGGCCTGGGCCGACATCTGGTTCAATTGCTGCGACGAAACGAGCAGGAGCTGCTTGCGGTCGCTGCCGACCACGCCCCCCGAAGTCGTGGTTTCGCACCCGGCGAGCATCGCCAGCGAGGACACGCACAGGAGGGAGGCGGCGAAACATTTTGCGGGAGTCATGATTTCTCCAATGCGACAGGGGTGGCCGGGTGGAAATCGACCGTGTGTCATCGACGAGCGATGCGGCAGCACGAGTCTGGCGCACTGGTGCCGGAATTTCTGTGCGATGACGTACAGATGGCTAAAACTCCTTTCCATAAGCTCCAGCCTTGCCGCCTATTCGCCGGTGCGGCTTGGTGATGAGAGGAGTCAGACATGATCAGAAATTCATATGCCGGAGTGGCATCGGCCGGTGCTTTGATTCTGCTTTCGGCCTGTGCGAACCAGCCGGGTTACCAGACGCAGGGTCCCTATCAGCCCTACCCCTCTCAAAATTATCCGGTTCAGAGCCAATATCCCGCCGGGCAATATCCTTCGCAGGGCTACCCCGCGCAAGGCTACCCGTCACAAGGCGCCTACGTCGGAACGGTCGAGCGGATCGAGATTGTCAACCGCGAGGCGTCTAACAATATAGCCGGCACAGTCATCGGCGGGATCGTCGGCGGGATCATCGGCCATCAGGTCGGCCGCGGCACCGGACGGTCGGTCGCCACCATCGCGGGAGCCGCGGGCGGCGCTTACGCGGGAAACCAGATTGAGCAGCGTCGGCGCGCCCCGCACGAGTCATTTCGGATCACTGTCCGCATGGATAACGGCACTTATCAGACCGTCACCCAGGACAACGTAATCGATTTGCAGACCGGCGACAGAGTCCGGGTCGAGGGCAACAACGTTTTGCGCTATTGATGCCCCGTTCCCGGCCCTCACTCAGGGATTCCATCTAACCGCGCCGGATTCGATTCCACCAACGTAAAACGGTAAGAATCGTAATTAGCGGATTCGTAGTCCTACGTTTTAACGCCGCGAATAACCGGCAGTTTCAGCTACCTGCCTCCGCCGAGAAATCCCGCGTCCAGC
>JANMXB010000610.1:0-9971 GCA_031380765.1 Pseudomonadota bacterium
AGACCCATCCGAGCTGAGCGGACTGGCCGGCAAAATCGGCGATGGTGACCGGCCCGGAAAGATGCTTCCACGAGACCTCTCCGACCAGCATCTTGCCGAGCATCTTGAGGCTGAACACCGAAATGTCGTAGGTTTTCTCGATGCTTCTGGCGAGGCTTTCGAGTGGACCATAGCTGATGCGCACGAAAACCTGATCCGCACGCTCGGCAGGAACATCCGGCGCGACGCCTATGCGGCCGATGCGCTGGTCGCCGGAGGCCACGGCCTCGGGTGTGATGCCGATGAAAAACTGGCGGCCGCCGCGATTGACGGTCAGCTTGATCGGCCGGCCGGGCTTGTCGCGTATGGCCTGAACCAAAGCGTCCCACGACACGATCCGCTGCCCGTCACTCGCCTCTATCCTGTCGCCGGGACGCAGGCCCGCCTGTTCGGCGACGCTTCCGCCGACGACCTTGCCGAGCACGGGTGGCAGCTGGGGCCGGTGGAGGCGGAATCCGAGCCGCTCGAGCAGATCGCTCTCCACGTCGTCCCCGGAAAGGCCGCTGAGGTCCAGCCGCAAAACAGAGAGTTCCCGCTTCGCGTTGATCACCTCCACCGCAAGAGTCTGACGCTGCAGCGCTCCCTGCAGCAGCCGCCAGCGCAGTTCCTGCCACGTGGAGATCGCGTGTTCGTCGACACGCCGGACAGTGTCTCCGCCATGGAATCCCGCGCTTTTCGCCAGGCTGCCTGCGACCGGTTCCGCGACGACAGGGCGCGCCTCCGGCAAACCGTACATATAGAGCCCCGTATAGACCAGGATCGCGAAAAGAAAATTGAACGCCGGGCCGGCCGCCACGATGGCGAATCGGCGCCACACGCTCTGCCGGTTGAACGCACGCGGCAGTTCCGCCGGATCCACTGGCGCCTCACTCTCGTCGAGCATCTTCACGTAGCCGCCGAACGGGATGATAGACAGGACCCATTCGGTCTGGTCGGGTCCCCGGCGCATCACGGCCAGGGGGCGGCCGAACCCGACCGAGAACCGGAGGACTTTTACTCCGCACCGGCGGGCAACGAGATAATGACCGAACTCGTGCACCACGATGAGCACACCCAGCGCGACGATAAACGCGGCAATGGTATGCAGCAGCATCATGCCGCGCGATCCATGCATTGCCCCACGCGTTTCAAGGCGCACGCCCGTGCGCTACGGTCCGCGTCGAGCACTGCGTCGATGTCGCCGGCCTGGGTCGCCGCCACTTCGGCCAGGACGCCTTCGATGATTTGCGCTATCTCGGTAAACCCGAGCCGGCCGCGCAGGAACGCGTCAACGGCGACTTCATTGGCGGCATTCAGAACTGCCGGCGCGGTTCCCCCTGCCTTCAGCGCGGCATACGCCAGGTTCAGGCAGGGAAACCGCTGATGATCCGGGGCATGAAAGCTCAGATGCCCCACTGCGGCAAGGTCGAGCGGAGTCGCGCCGGACTCCATGCGGCGCGGAAAAGCCAGCGCATGGGCAATCGGCACGCGCATGTCGGGATTGGAAAGCTGCGCAATCACCGATCCATCGATGTATTCCACCAGCGAGTGGACGATGCTCTCGGGGTGGATCACGACCTGGACCCGGTCTGCTTCGAGGTCGAACAACCAGCGCGCCTCTATGACTTCCAGCCCTTTGTTCATCATGGTCGCGGAATCGACCGAAATCTTGCGCCCCATTTTCCAGTTCGGATGCGCACAAGCCTCGTCCGGCGTTACGGTTCCCAGTCTTTCGAGCGTGGCAGTCCTGAACGGCCCACCGGATGCGGTCAGCAGAATTCGTCGCACGTTCGTCGTGGTCGCCCGTCCCGTCGCGTCGGCAGGCAGGCACTGGAACACGGCGTTGTGCTCGCTGTCGATAGGCAACAGGATCGCGCCCGATTTTCGCGCCTCCTGCATGAACAGCGGTCCCGCCATCACCAGGGCTTCCTTGTTGGCGAGCAATACCTGCCTGCCGGCGCGCGCCGCGCCAAGCGTCGGGGCAAGCCCCGCGGCACCGACGATCGCCGCCATCACCATGTCGCAGTCCTCGACCACGCGCAAAAGCGCGGCCGGACCGAAGAGCAACTCCGTCGTGCAGCCCGAATCGCGCAGCCTGCGGCGCAGCGCGGGGTCCTCCGCTTTGCCCGAAAGCACCGCCAGGGGGGGGTTGTGCTCGATGCAAAGCGCGAACAACGCGTCAGTCGAGGTATGCGCGGTAAGCGCATGGACACGGTAGCTGTCTGGATGACGGGAAACGACATCGAGCGTGCTGCGGCCGACCGAACCCGTTGCACCCAGAATCGCCAGCGTGCGCGAACCAGCCGATTCGGCCGGATGGTCGGTCATGGGCCACCGGCGATGAGATAGAAAAGAAAGGCGGCGGTCGGCAAAGTCGACGTGACGCTGTCTATGCGATCGAGCACCCCGCCGTGACCCGGGAGCAGGGTTCCGCTGTCCTTTACGTCCGCCTGCCGCTTCATCAGCGACTCGAACAGGTCTCCGATGATGCTGACGGCGCACAGCAAAGCCGCCACACCGAGGCACAGCACCCAGTAGCCGCCCTTGACGATTGCGCTGAGCTGGGGCGAGACCATGGCGCAGATGATAGCGTAGATCATTGTGGCTGCCAGCGCGCCTGCCGCTCCCTCCCACGTTTTGCCTGGACTGATTTGCGCAGCCAGCTTGTGCCTGCCGAAGGCCCGTCCCGCAAAATAAGCCGCGATGTCCGCGATCCACACGAGCGCAAGCACCATCAGCAGCGCGTAAGGCGCGATGGAATGCAGGCTCACAAGGGAAAAGCCGGCTGGCAGTACCACGACAGCTCCTACCGCGAGGGCAACGCAGCGAGAGCGCATTTTCCATCCGCGCGAAAGCCAGACGGGGACCACCGCAAGCCAGAAGAACGCGGACAACGCGTGAATTGCGGCAACCTCGGGGCGCGCGGGATCGATCGCCTGAATGCCCCAGATCCCGATGCCGAAGAGCACCACGCAAAGAGCCGAAAACGCATACCGGCCAGCCCTCGAAATCTTGGCCAGGGTCGCCCATTCGAATGCACCGAGCCCGACCACGCCAGCCACGGGGATGGCGAACAGGCGCGTCGGCAGCAGAAACAAGGCGGACAGGAAGACGGCCAGCAGAACAATCGCCGTGGCGATACGCTCCTTAAGCATTCGCCCGTGTACGGCGCGGTGCCTCCGCGACGGGCGCGTCCATGGCGCCCTTGCGCGACCGCTTGCCGGCTTCGACCTGCTCGCTTGTGCGGCCGAACCGGCGCTCGCGGCCCCGGTACCAGGCGATGGCCTCGTCGAGTGACTCCCCGCCGAAGTCGGGCCACAGCGCATCGGTGAAGTACAGCTCGGTATAGGCGAGTTGCCACAAGAGAAAATTGCTTATCCGGTGCTCGCCCCCGGTGCGGATGAACAGGTCCGGTTCGGGCGCATAACTCATGGACAGGTAGGGCGCCAATTCGGATTCGGCGATCTCACCGCCTGCGATCCCGGGACGCTCCTTCACCAACCGGCTCAGCGCCTGCAGCATGTCCCAGCGGCCGCCGTAGTTGGCGGCAATCGTCAACGTGAGCCGCCCGTTGCCCGCGGTCATCCGCTCGGCTTCGCCGATCAGGGACTGGATGCGGGTGTCGAACCGGCCGAGGTCTCCGATAACACGCAGCCGCACCTCGTTGCGGTGCATCTTCACAACTTCCTTGGTCAGGGCCCCGGTAAAGAGCTCCATGAGCAGCGCCACCTCTTCCGCAGGCCGGCGCCAGTTCTCGGAACTGAATGCGAACAGGGTGAGGTACTCGATACCGCGGTCGACGCAGCACTTTACCGCGGTGCGCACCGCCTCGACCCCGCGCTGATGGCCGGCGATGCGCGGAAGGTGCCGGCGCTTGGCCCAGCGGCCATTGCCGTCCATGATTACCGCGACATGGCGGGGAAATTCCGGCGCCTCGGGCACCACGAGTGTCGAGCTCTTATGCATTTGATCGGGGCTGCGCATCAGACGGCGAGCAGCTCCGCTTCCTTGTGCTGCAGCATCTTGTCGATTTCCGCCACGTGACGGTCGGTGAGTTTCTGCACGTCTTCCTGGGCGCGCCGCTCGTCATCCTCCGAGATCTCCTTTTCCTTGAGCGCGTCTTTGAGCGCATGGTTTGCGTCGCGGCGCAGATTACGTACCGCGACTCTTGCGCTCTCGGCCTCCCCGCGCACGACCTTGATGAGCTCCTTGCGCCGTTCTTCGGTCAGCGCAGGCATCGGCACGCGGATCGTGTCGCCCATCGCGGCCGGATTCAGCCCGAGTCCGGATTCGCGGATCGCCTTCTCGATCGCGCCGACCATCTTTTTCTCCCAGGGCGAGATCCCGATGGTTCGCGCATCGATCAGCGTAACGTTTGCCACGCCGCTGAGGGGCGTCTGCGCTCCGTAGTAGTCGACCATCACGTGATCGAGAAGTCCCGTATGGGCGCGGCCGGTGCGGACCTTGCCGAGGTCGTTCTTAAGCGCCTCGAGCGACTTCTTCATCTTGGTTTCGGTGTTCTTTTTCAGCTCGGCGATCATGCTGCCTCCTCTCGCTACGATCTCAGATGTGCACCAGAGTGCCCTCGTCCTCGCCGGCCACCACCCGCTGGAGCGCGCCGGGCTTGAAGATGCTGAACACGTTTATCGGCAGCTTCTGGTCCCTGCAAAGGGTAAGCGCCGTTGCGTCCATCACTTTCAGGTTCTGGTGGATCGCCTCGTCGAAGCTTATCCGGCTGTAGCGCTTTGCGGCCGGGTCCTTGCGTGGATCGGCAGTGTAGATGCCGTCGACCTTGGTCGCCTTGAGCACGATTTCCGCCCCCATCTCGCTGCCGCGCAGCGCCGCGGCGGTGTCCGTGGTGAAAAAAGGGTTCCCCGTGCCCGCGGCGAATATCACGATCTTGCCTTCTTCCAGGTACCGGATCGCCTTGCCCCGGATGTAGGGCTCGACGACCTGCTCGATATTGAGCGCCGACTGCACGCGGCTCGCGATACCAGCATGCCGCATCGCGTCCTGCAGGGCCAGTGCATTCATCACGGTCGCCAGCATGCCCATGTAGTCGGCCGTGGCCCGGTCCATCCCTGCGGCTCCCGGCGCCACGCCGCGAAAGATATTGCCGCCCCCGATGACCGCGCCGATCTCGACACCCATGCGCACCACGCTGGCGATCTCGCTTACGATCCCTTCAATGGTGTGCCGGTTGATGCCATACGCATCGTCCCCCATCAGGGCCTCGCCCGAGAGCTTGAGCAGAATGCGCTTGTATTTTGGCGTCACGGCGCTCGACCGCATCCTCAGCGGGACAGTCCGGCCACTTCGGCCGCGAAATCGGTGCTCTTCTTCGCGATCCCCTCGCCGACCACGAAAAATGCGTATCCCAGCACTTTGGCTTTTCTGGCGGCGAGCATTTTTTCAACCGTTTGCTTGTCGTCTTTGACGAAAGGCTGGCCCAGCAGCGAAATCTCGCCGAGGTACTTGTTGATTCCGCCCTCGATCATCTTGACGACGATTTCGGCCGGCTTGCCGGATTCGCTGGCGCGCGCCACCAGAATCTCGCGCTCCTTCGCTGTCGCTTCGGCAGGCACGTCGTCCTTTCTCATGTATCGCGGCCTGGCGAAAGCGATATGCATGGCCACGTCCTTGCCGGTTTCCTCGGGACCTTCGAAATCGACAAGAACGCCTATTTTCGTGCCGTGCAGGTATTGCGCGAGTTTGCCTCCCGCGGCGAGTCGGCGAAACCGCCGTATCGATATGTTCTCGCCGATTTTCTGCACAAGCGCCTGGCGCTTCGCCTCCACTTTCATGCCGTCGATCGTCAAGCCGGCCAGCGCCGCGGGGTCCGCCGGATTCGCCTTCGCCACAATTTCCGCCAGCCCGTTAGAGAAGGCGAGGAAGTCCTCGTTTCTCGCCACGAAATCGGTTTCGCAGTTCACTTCGACCAGCGCACCCACCTTGGCGTCGGCTGAAACGAACGCGCCCACCACGCCTTCGGCCGCGACACGGGTGGCTGCCTTGCTGGCCTTCGCACCGCTGCGGATGCGCAGGAATTCCTCGGCTTTGCCGATATCCCCCGCGCATTCCAGCAGCGCCTTTTTGCATTCCATCATTCCCAGCCCGGTCATCTCGCGCAGTTCCTTGACCAGGCCCGCCGTTATTTCCGCCATCGCCTTCACTCCTACCAGATTTTCCGCTGCAGATTCAAAAAAGGGGCCGGCGGCCCCTTGTGTCCGTAACGCGTTCGATGCGTGTCTCAGGCACCTGCCTCGTCGTTCACTTCGACAAATTCGTCGCGCGACGCGGCGATCACCCTTTCGACCGACTGGGTGCGCCCTTCGAGAACCGCGTCAGCGACACCACGCGCATACAACCTGATCGCGCGGCTCGAGTCGTCGTTGCCCGGAATCACGTAATCGATGCCCTCCGGCGAGTGGTTCGTGTCGACGACCGCCACAACGGGGATGCCCAGCTTGTTCGCTTCGGTGATCGCGCCCTTGTGATAGCCCACGTCGATTACGAACAACGCATCCGGCAGGCTGACGAGATCCTTGATCCCGCCCAGACTGCGCTTCAGCTTGTCCATCTCGCGCTGCAGGCCAAGCGCCTCCTTCTTCGCGATCCGCTCGAACGAGCCATCCTGGGTCATCTGCTCCATTTCCTTCAGCCGCTTGATGGATTGCTTGACGGTCTTGAAGTTGGTGAGCATTCCGCCCAGCCAGCGATGGTCCACGAACGGGGACCCGCATCGCACGGCTTCCTCGTGAACGATCTCGCGCGCCTGCCGTTTCGTTCCCACGAACAGGAGATTGCCCTTGTTCGCCGACAGCTGGCGGATAAACTTGAGCGCACCCTGGTACATGACCAGGGTTTTCTCGAGGTTGATGATGTGAATCTTGTTGCGATGGCCGAAAATGAACTGCTCCATTTTCGGGTTCCAGTAGCGGGTCTGATGTCCGAAATGGACGCCCGCCTCGAGCATTTCACGCATGGTTACAGACATCGACTGTTCCTTTTAGGGTTAATGGCTACCGCCCGTGCGCCGCGAAACCCCTGAACGCAAACGCTGTTCAGGGGCACCCTAAAACGACGGGCGGGAAATTTGGCCGCGCTTTGTGGACACCCCGAAGACAGTCCCCGTGAGTCCAATGCGCAGCCAGCCTGAAATTCTAGCATAATCAGGGCTCAAGACTCAACGTACGTTGCCTCGCCTGCGCGATTCCCGTATCCTCGCGCCCTTTCTGAAACCCGGAAGACCCACCCGAATCATGGCCGTGACGCTCAAGAGCCCGGAAGAAATAGACAAAATGCGTGTCGCGGGCCGCCTTGCATCCGAAGTGCTCGATTTTATCGCCCCGTACGTCAAGCCGGGCATGACCACCGGAAAGCTCAATGACCTCTGTCACGCGTACATAGTGGGCGAGCAGGGCGCCGTCCCCGCGCCGCTCAATTACGCCCCGCCAGGGTACAAACCCTTTCCAAAATCGATCTGCACCTCGGTGAACCACCAGGTGTGCCACGGGATTCCCGGTGACCGGGTGCTCAGGGCCGGCGACGTACTGAATATCGACGTGACGGTCATCAAGAACGGATTCCACGGCGATTCCAGCCGGATGTACTACGTTGGCGCGCCGAGCATCCAGGCAAGGCGGCTGTGCGACACCACTTATGAATGCATGTGGATCGGCATTGCCAACGTGCGTCCCGGGGCCCGGCTCGGGGACCTCGGCGCGGCGATTCAGGCGCATGCGGAGAAAAACGGTTTTTCGGTTGTCCGCGAATTCTGCGGGCACGGCATAGGACGCAAGTTCCACGAGGATCCGCAGGTTCTGCACTACGGCAAAGCGGGTACCGGACTGCAGCTGGAAGCGGGAATGACATTTACCGTCGAGCCCATGATCAACGCCGGCAAGCCCGCGATACGCGAACTTGCCGATGGCTGGACAATTGTCACCAAGGACCACAGCCTGTCCGCGCAATGGGAACACACGGTGCTGGTCACTGAAACGGGCTACGACGTGCTGACGCGCTCCAACGGTACGCCCCCTCCTCCCACCGTCATCGGATAGCGGGTGGTCGCAGCCTTCCAGGCGGCGCCGAACGAGATCAATACGGTACGCGCGTCCCTTCAGGCGGGACGCCGGGAACTGCGCCTGGAATTCTCGGCGTCCCCGCGGCCCTCCAGGCTTCTGCATGCGCACGCGCGCCTGATCGACCGCACGCTGCAGACTCTGTGGAAGACCGCCGGCATGCCGCGCGCCGCGGCGCTCGTGGCAGTCGGCGGGTACGGCAGGGGTGAATTATTCCCGTATTCGGACATCGACATCATGGTTCTGCTCGAGGGCGAGCCGGTCCAGCAGGACAAGGAGAGGCTGGAAGCGCTGATCGGTCTCTTCTGGGATGTCGGGCTCGAGGCCGGGCACAGCGTGCGCACCATCGAGGGCTGCCTGGAAGCCGCTTCGGGCGACATTACCGTACAGACTTCGCTCCTGGAAGCCCGGCTGGTTTGCGGAAACCGCAACCTCTTCAGCCTGCTGTCCACGACCATGCAGGCCGCGCTCGACAGCGAGACTTTCTTCGAGTCCAAGCGACTCGAGCAGGAGCACAGGCATGCCAAGCACCAGGACACGCCCTATGCGCTCGAGCCCAACCTGAAGGAAGCCCCGGGCGGGTTGCGCGACCTGCAGACAATCAGGTGGATAGCGGCGGCCGCCGGCATAGGCAAGCGCTGGCGCGACCTCGAATTGAGTGCGCTGATCACCCGCGCAGAGGCACTTGAGCTCGGGCGCAACGAGGAATTGCTCAAGGAGCTGCGCGTGCGTCTCCACTATCTCGCCGGCCGGCGCGAGGACCGCATCGTATTCGACTACCAGACCGCATTGGCGGGTCAGATGCATTGCAGGGCCACGGGAACCCGGCGCGCGAGCGAAGCGCTCATGCAGCGCTATTTCCGCGCCGCCAAGGCGATTACGCAGTTGAACACCATCCTCCTGCAGAACCTGGGGGCACGCCTGTCACCACGGCCGTTGCTCCAGTCCCGCGAGCTGAACGAGCGCTTCCAGGTGCGCGGTGAATTCCTCGACGCGAGGGACGAAGGGATATTCGAGACCAGACCCTCTTCGATCCTCGAAGGGTTCCTTCTCATGCAGCAGAACCAGGAATTGCGGGGAATGACGGCGCCCACGTTGCGCTCGCTCTGGCGTGCAAGGCGCAGGATCGATGCGGCCTACCGCCGCGATGCAGTCAACCAACTATTGTTCCTGCAGATCCTTCAGCAGCCGCGTGGCATCGTCCACGAGCTCAGGCGGATGAACCACTATGGCATTCTGGGCCGCTATCTGCCCGAATTCGGCCGTATTGTCGGACAGATGCAGCATGACCTCTTCCACGTCTACACGGTCGATCAGCACATCCTGATGGTGGTGCGCAATCTGCGCCGCTTCACGATGCCGGAGCTGGCACATGAATTTCCCCTCGCAAGCCAGCTCATAAGCGGCTTCGAGCACCAGTGGCTGCTCTATGTCGCGGCGCTGTATCACGACATAGCCAAGGGACGCGGCGGAGACCACTCAGTGCTTGGCGCCACGGACGCGAGGCGCTTCGGGCGCAATCACGGGCTCGCGGCGCAAGACGTCGATCTGGTGACGTTCCTGGTGACCAATCACCTGACGATGTCGGCCGTGGCACAGAAGCAGGACATTTCCGATCCGGATGTCATCAAGTCCTTCGCTGCGACTGTCGGCAGCGAGCGCCGGCTGGTGGCGCTTTATCTGCTCACCGTTGCCGACGTGCGCGGCACCAGTCCCAAAGTCTGGAATGCATGGAAGGCGAAGCTGCTCGAAGACCTGTTCCGCGCGGCACGACATCTTCTTACCGGCGGGGTTCTCAAGCTGGATTCCGCGGTTGCCGACACTCAAGCCGAAGCCATGCGGCTGCTGCGTCTCTATGCGCTCTCCGAC
>JANMXB010000682.1:0-2690 GCA_031380765.1 Pseudomonadota bacterium
TTGCTGGTCATCGCCGGCGGTGACGCAAAGGATCTCGATGAAGCGAGGCCGCTGCTCGAATGCCTCGGCGACAGCATCGTGCATGCCGGTCCCCAGGGCCACGGGATCAAGTTGAAACTAGTCAACAACTACATGTCCACGGTGGGCTCGGTGCTGACCGCGGAGGCCTTGACGCTGGCCAACAAGGCCGGCCTTGACCGGGCGGTGACCGTAAAGGTGCTCTCCGGCACGACTGCGGGGCGCGGCCAGCTCATCGTGAATTTCCCCGCCAAGGTGCTCGCCGGGGACGTGACCCCCGATTTTCCACTGCGCATGGCGCACAAGGACGTGAGCCATGCGCTTGCGCTCGGCTCCGAAGTCGGCGCGCCGCTGATGCTCGGTTCGATCGCGAGGGAAATGTTCTCCCTTGCCGGACCGTGGGGTCGCGGCGACGAGGACTGGACCGCAACGCTCCTCCTGCTCGAAGACCTCGCGCGCGCCGAACACCTGCCGGCGTTGCCCAAACCGCCCAAACCCCCGGGGACATGATGAAAACCGCCATGCAAAAAAAACCCAGCCCCGCCAGCAAGGCGGTCGCTCCGCCCGCGCAGCGCGAAATCCGGGTCATCGACACGACGTTACGCGACGCGCACCAGTGCCTCTGGGCGACGCGCATGCGCACCGCGCACATGCTGCCGGTGCTGGACAAATTCGACCGCATCGACTTCGAGTCGGTCGACCTGATGGGGACAATCCAGTTCGACGTGGCCACGCGCTTTCTCAAGGAGGATCCCTGGGAAAGGGTGCGCCTCGTGCACCAGGGCGCGCCGCATACGAAATTCCGCTCGCTGATCCGCAGCAAGAACATCGTCTCGTTCGATTTTTTGCCCGACGACATCGTCGACCTCTGGGTGGACCGGCTGTACGCCAACGGGTTTCGCGTGATCGGTTCGTTCGACGGCCTGAACGACACCGCCAACATCGTCCCGGGACTCAAGCGGGCCAAGAAGCTCGGTGCCTACACGTTCGGCGCATTGTCGTTCTGTGAGAGCCCGGTGCATACGGACGCGCTGTTCGTGCGCACGGCACAGGCGCTGATCCGGGATGCCGACGTCGACTCGATCATGATCAAGGACGCCGGCGGCTTGCTCACCATGGATCGTATCCGCACGCTGGTCCCGGCGCTGAAGAAGGTGATCGGCAAGCGTCCGCTCGAATTGCACAGCCACTGCCTCACGGGACTGGCGCCTCTTGTGTACCTCGAGGGCGCGAAGCTGGGGTGCGACCACCTGCACCTGTCGATCGCGCCGCTCGCGAACGGCGCGGCGCAGCCGGCAGTGCAGACGGTTGCGCGCAACCTGCGCAGCCTCGGATTCCGCGTCAACGTCGACGATGCCCTGATCGACGAGATCGGGGAGCACTTCCGTACCATTGCGCTGCGCGAGGGCAAGCCGCTCGGCGAACCGGTGGCCTACGACGCGTTTCATTACGAGCACCAGATCCCCGGCGGCATGCTGTCCAATTTTCGCGAGCAGCTCGCCGCGGCCGGCCTGTCCCACAAGTTCGACGCACTGCTCGAGGAGTGCGCGCGCGTGCGGCGCGAGCTTGCCTGGCCGATCATGATCACGCCGTATGCCCAGTTCGTCGGCACCCAGGCGGTCCTCAATGTGGTGCACGGCGAGCGCTATCGGGTCGTGCCGAACGAGGTCAAGAAATACGTGCTGGGCTATTACGGCAAGCTGCTTGCCAAGGTCGATGGCGAGGCGATGGACCGCATCGTTGCCAACGGCTCGCGGGAGATTGCGCTCAAACCGCAGCCTATCCCGCCTGCCGTGGCGGCCCTTCGCAGGCAGTACCCCCAGGCTGGAGACGATGAGCTGCTGCTGCGTGCGCAGCTTCCCGGCGCGTTTGTGGACGCCATGCGCGCGGCACAACCTGTGGATCACTCCTATAGCGCGAGCATGCCCATCGTGGATCTCGTGAAAAAGCTGATCCAGCAGCGCAAGCCCGGCCGGATCTATGTACGCAAAGGCGAAGTGGAAGTTTCCATGACCTCGAACCTCTAGAACACCTCACCGGCAGAAGACCATGAGTGAACCGAAACTGACGCAAGCCGACGTGCAGGAGATCCTCAACCTGGTGGAATCGGCCGCGCACGTGGCCGATTTCAGCCTCAAATATGGCGACGTCGAGGTGCGCCTCTCTCGTCATGGCCACGCCGAGGCGCCGACCGGGGGCCGTCCTCCGGCGGTGCCGGAAACACCGTCCGGGGTCACGCCGCCTCCTCCTGTTGCCAGCCCTTCACCGAAGGCGCCAGGCGCTGTGGCCCCCGGGATGGCCGCAATCAAGGCGCCGATGGTCGGCACCTTCTACCGGGCGTCTGCGCCGGGCGCCAAGCCATTCGTGGAGGTCGGTCAAAAGGTGGGACCGGATTCGGTCGTCTGCATCATCGAAGTCATGAAGCTGATGAGTTCGATTTCCGCCGGGATCGAGGGAACGGTAAGGGAGATCCGCGTTGCCGACAGCGAGCCGGTCCAGTTCGGCCAGGTGCTGATCGTGATCGAGCCGGACGCCTGACGCGCCGATGGCCGGGCCGTTGCGCAGGGTACTGGTGGCGAATCGCGGCGAGATCGCGCTGCGGGTGATCCGCGCCTGCCGCGAGCTCGGACTCGAAACCATCGCCGTCCACTCGGAGGCCGACAGCGACTCGC
>JANMXB010000636.1:0-5252 GCA_031380765.1 Pseudomonadota bacterium
GTCAGCCGGGTCGAGCATTTCGGCGACCCGCACCGCGGCTATGTTCGCGGATACTACGACGAACAATTTCGATCCGGTCATTGTCCCCCGGGCCTGGCGAAAAAGCATAACGGCTGCATGCCGCCAGGACAGGCGAAGAAATGGGAAGTCGGGCACGCCCTGCCGCGGGACGTGCGCTATTACGAAGTGCCCGCGCCATTGGTGGTCCAGCTTGGGCAACCTCCCGCGGGCTATCGTTACGTGCGCGTGAACGACGATATCCTGCTGCTTGCCACGGGGACGCGCATGGTTGTGGACGCAATCCGCAACCTCGGCCGGTAAGGTTCGATCAACCGGCTCGAATCGGGCGCTTCGCCGGCCCGATCACGCCGGGCATTCGCGCACTTCACTACCCGCGAACGACTGGCTGATCTCGCGCAGCTTGGCAGCCAGCGCCTCGTCGGCGGCGCGGACCTGGAAATATGTTTTTTGCAGCGCGGTCTCGCGTGCGCCGATCTGCGCGGTTTTCACGCCCTTGGCGCGCAGCGCCTCGAGCCGGTTGGTGGCCGCCGCCTCGGTCTTGAACACGCCCAGGGAAAGCGCGTAGCGCAAGGGTCCCTCGTCCTGCAGGATGAAATATTCGTCGATGCCGATCGCCTTGAGCTCGGCGGCCTTTTTCTGCGCGTCCTGCTTGCTGGGGCGGGGCGGAATGAAAACCCACCATGTGGCGCCGTCCTCGACCTGCCGTTGCGACAGCCTGCTGCCCAGAGACAGCGGCGCAAGCGCTTCCGCTGCGCGAACCGCATCGGCGGCCGACAGGCCGCCCAGTTCGAGGCAGGCCGTCCGGACTGCGGCGGATGGCGCGCCCGGCGCTTCCGCCGCGGGCTTTACCGGCGCGGCGGAGGGTGTCTTCGCAGCCGTCAGGATGCGCAATTTCTCCGGTGCGACCTGGCGCGCGAGCGGTCGCGGATCGGACTGGGTGTCGCCTTCGGAGAAAAAATTCGCCCACGCGAAAAAAGCCAGATTCGCAAGCACGCACAGGAGAAAGAACGCCCTCATGAGGCGGCGATCCTGGCCAGACCTTCGAGCACCAGGTTGTCCACGTAGCGGCAGGCGATTGCCTCGAGCTGGTCCATGACGACGCGGCCCGCGCCGCCGCTGACGATGCACAGCGCACCCGGACCCAGGGGGCGGAACATGCGCTCGACCGCACCGGCCTGCGCCTGCCAGCAACCGGTTTCGATCGCATCCACCGTGTTGCGCGGAGCCGCGCGCACCTGCCCCTGCTGTAGGGGAAGGCGGCCGGTGTGCTCGTGCAGGACAAAGCGCATGAGTTCGACGCCGGGCAGGATGACGCCACCCTCGAAGTTCCCGTCGGCCGCAAGCACGTCGATGGTCGTCGCAGTGCCCGAGTTCACCACCAGGCAGGGCCCCGGGTGCAGCGCCCGCGCCGCCACCAGCGCGGCCCAGCGATCGGGCCCGAGCTGGCCGGGGGCATCGTACCGGCTCTTCACCCCGCAACGCTCGGACTCGCCGTGCAGCCAGTGCGGTTCGGCCTCGAAAATGCTGGTCCAGTTGACGATCAGCTGGTGCGCCGCCTCGCCGGCAACGTTGGAGATGATGATTTTTTCGGGGTCCGCATGCGTCGCGGCGAACGGGTTGATGTCGTGGTTTGCGGCGGCAAACTCTATGAGCGACACCGTCGCAAGGCTGGTCCATCCGGCGCCGTCGTGCCAGCCCCATTTCACGCGGGAGTTGCCGGCATCGATTGCGAGAATCATGCCGCACTCCCGCGCGGGCTGGTCGCGCGCACCACCGTGCCGCTGTAAATGCACTGTACGCCGTGCCGCGTGCGCAGGAGCAGGCCGCCATCGGAAGCGACACCGTCAGCGATCCCGGCGACGATCCGCCCGTCTGCGGTCCGCACGCGCAGGGTTTCCCCCTGATGCGCATGCATCGCCTGCCACTGTTCACGGAATGCTTCGAACCCGGCGTCGTCGAACAAGCGCAGGGTGGCGAGGAGCTCCGCGGCAATGCGGATGGCAATTTCGTTGCGCGCGGGCAATGGATCGATCGACTCGTCGAGTGAAGCGATCTTGCGCCTGAGGCGCGTCGCCAGCCCGGGCATGCGCCGGCAGTTCAGGCCCACGCCGATCACTGCAGTGACCCGGTCGCCGGAGGAGCGCGTTTCGATCAGGATCCCGCCGAGCTTGGCGCCGCCCGTGCCCACGGATGCGAGGAGGTCGTTGGGCCACTTGAGCGCCACGCCCCGCGCGCCCAGTGCATGCAGGGTCTTCGCGATGGCGACCCCGGCCGCAAGGGACAGGCCGCGCAACCCGCCGGCGCCGCCGGCGAATTCGCGCCGCAAAGAGAACATCAGCGCGGCACCGGCGCTCGCGTGCCAGCGGCGTCCGCGCTGTCCCCGGCCCGCGCTCTGCGCCTCGGTGAGCAGCAGCAGGGGCGCCTGCACTGCTTCACGCGACAGCAACTCCGAATTCGTCGAGCCGCAGGTTTCGAGCACTTCGACACCCAGGACCTCGCCCCGGCCGGCGAGGCCGCGCGCAATCGTCTGCGCATCGAGCGCATCGAGCGCAGCGAGCGCAGCGAGCGTGCCGACAGCCCGCATGTTCAGAATGCGCGCCCGTTCGGCTTCAGGCGAATACCGCGCGCAAGCCTCTTCCACGCAAACTCGCTCGGGTCCGCGATCATCGGCCCGGGGGACTTGGCCACCAGGATCTGCTCCGCGATCGGCGCGAAGTCGGCGCGAAAGTGAACCGAGCTTTTGTTGACGAGGATCGCCTGCTCGGTCGGCTCGATGCCGACGTAGCGATAGAGCTCCTGGTCTGCGAGCTGGGTTTTCCTGCTCGCGACGACAATCCTCACGCCCTCGATTGCCAGACACGCCGAAAGCCCGAGCTCCATCCTGGCGCCCCGGTAGAACGGGCCCTTGCAGTGCAGCCTGCCGTCCGAAAGCGCTTCTACGCGATACCGCGCGCGCAAAGGCGCGTCGCCGGGAGTCCCGGACTTGCCGCCGAGCGCGAGCTCGATAGTGCTTCCCACACCGGCGCGGTGCGCGGCTTCGGCCGCGGCGGGATCGACCATCACGCCAAGGGCGGCACGCCGCACGTTGTTCGCGAGCAGCGCGCGCAGCATGCCGGTGGTGTCCGAATCGCCTCCGGCGCCCGGGTTGTCCTGCGTGTCGGCGATCACGACGGGCCGGCTGGCCTTTACCGCGATCGCGATCGCGCGCTTGACTGCCTCGTCCGCCGCATAAACCGGCGCATCGAAATCACCTTCGATCGATTCGACGCGGCGCGCGAGCGCATCCGCGGTAATGGCCGCGGCACCCGCGCTCATGCCGTAGGCGAGCACGACGGGGCCGCATTCGGGGAAATCGGCGGCGGGAAATCCCGGGGTAAACGACAGTGTGGGAACCTCCCGCGTCTCCATTCGCGCGAGCTCGGCATACAACGCCTTGGAAGGTTCCAGATCGGTGCATTGCGCCGACAGCGGGATCAGGAATGGAATCCGCCTGAGCGCGGCATGCGGGCGCGGCATGCCCTCGAGACGCTGCGTGAGGAGAAACGCCGTGCGCCCGCCGGTGTCGGCCATGTCCACGTGGGGGTAGGTCCGGTACCCGACCAGTGCGTCCGCGCATTCGACCATTTTCCGCGTGACGTTCGCATGCAGGTCGAGGCTCGCCATGACCGGCACGTCCTTGCCCACCGTCCGGCGGACGCGGGCAAGGATCTCGCCTTCCCCGTCGTCCAGGTGCTCGGTGACCATCGCGCCGTGCAGGTCGAGGTAGACCGCGTCGGGCGCCGCATCGCGGATCCCGTCGACGATCATCGCGGCGATGCGCTCGAAGGCGTCCTCGGTGACGTGCGCCGACGGTTCAGCCGCCGCCCAGGCCGTCGGGACAAGCTGGTGGCGGGTGCCCTTCATCTGCTCGATGAAGCCCGCGATGGGCAGGTTTCTGGCGACCATGGTCTCGAGCATTTCGCCGCCGCGCTGCAGGCCGGGCCAGCCCTTGGCGCGCTCGAAATTCGCGTACGTCGCCTTGGACGGGGCGAAGGTGTTGGTTTCGTGCTGGAAACCGCCTATGGCGATGCGCATCAGTGAATTTCCGTGGAAAACGCGTAGTTGCGCCCCGGCGCGGCGGCAAACAGCGCCTGGGTGTATTCGTGCTGCGGGCGCAGGAAAATCGCGGCCGCGGGGCCGTATTCAACCACACGTCCCTGCGACATGACGGCGACGTGGTCGCAGATCTGCGCGGCGACGCGCAGGTCGTGGGTGATGAAAAGCATCGCAAGGTTGAGGCGCCCGCGGATTTCCTCCAGCAGCCCCAGCACTTGCGCCTGCACCGAAACATCGAGCGCCGAAACCGCCTCGTCGGCGATCAGCAGCTCCGGCTCCATCGCCAGCGCCCGGGCGATGCAGATGCGCTGGCGCTGGCCCCCGGAAAACTGGTGCGGATAGCGCTCGAGCGACGCCGGGTCCATGCGCACGAGGTCCATGAGCTTCCTCGCCCGCTCGATGGCCTCACTGCGCGGCAGGCCGTAATTGAGCGGTCCCTCGATGATCGCCTCGCCGACCTTGCGGCGCGGGTTCAGCGAGCGGTAGGGATCCTGGAACACGATCTGCACTTTGCGCCGCAGCGGACGCAGCCTGCCGGAGGAGAGCGTTGCAATGTCTTCACCGCCCAGGCGGATCTCGCCGGCGGTGGGATCGATCAGGCGCACCACGCAGCGCGCCACGGTCGATTTTCCCGAGCCGGATTCGCCGACGATGCCCAGCGTCTGGCCGCGGCGGATTTCAAGGCTCACGTTGGTCGCGGCGTGCACCTCGCGCCGTTTCGCGAGCCAGCCGCGATCCACGTAGGTCTTCGAGAGGCCTTTGAGCTCGAGGACGACGGGCGCATCGGCATTGGCGGCCCGGTCTATCGGCGCCAGCGTCGGCACGGCGCGGATCAGCATCTTCGTATAGTCGTGGCGGGGGTGTTTCAGGACCTCGTCGCGGGTGCCGAATTCGACCAGCTCGCCCAGCCTGAGGACAGCCACGCGTTGCGCGATTTCGGCCACCACGCCGAAATCGTGGGTGATGAACAGCACGCCGGTGCCGTGCCGCGCCTGCAGATCGCGGATCAATTGCAGAATCTGCGCCTGGGTGGTCACGTCCAGCGCGGTGGTCGGCTCGTCGGCGATGATCAGGGCGGGATCGAGGATCAGCGCCATGGCGATCACGATGCGCTGGCGCTGGCCGCCCGAGAGCTG
>JANMXB010000673.1:0-1764 GCA_031380765.1 Pseudomonadota bacterium
ATTGTCGGTCGCGCTCCCGAGCTTCACCCGGCGGGAAAGCTTCGCATTGCGCGTCTCGTTCCTGTCGGGCAGGCGAAACAAGCGCATGCGGCGCTTGATGCCACCGACCGTATCGAGCACCGTGTCCTCCAGGCCGATGTCCGCGACGGCGAGATCGGCAGAGACCTGCGTCGTCCTGATCGACAGCGAGCCGGCACGCGCGTCGGTGAGCAGCACATCCGCACCGCCGAAGCCGCCGGTGGTCAGCGCCGACCAGCTCAGCGTGTCGGGCAACGGGTGCTGCAGCGTTTTGTCGATGTTCCAGAGATTGACCGGCGTCGGCGGCTCGAAGGCATTGCCGGCCAGCACGGCCGATCCGTCCCACACCGACTGGCGGCCGCGGCCGCGATATTCCGAGCCTTCCCAGACGATGCGAATGCGCCGCCCCAGGTCCTTTTCGGCGTACGGCCGCCAGGTCTCCAGTAGTTCTTTGCGGTTGCGGATCTCGATGCGCTCGATCGGCGCGCCGGTAGAAACGTCCACTTGCAGCGTGACTTCGGCATCACCGCTCTGAAGAATGTCGCCCATCATCGCCGTGTTCACCGAGCCTGCGACCTTGCCGCCCATCTGCGGATCGTCGCCGTAGAGCGAAGCCGGGGTGTCGAAGGCCACGCGCACGTCGAGGTGCGCGCGGCAGCCCGTCGTCGCATAGTGGTGCCGGCGTCGCAACGCGTCGAAGAGCGACTCGCGCGAGAGATCCTTTGCCAGCAGGCAGGAAAGTCCCCCGTACGCGCCGAACAGCGACGCCCCCGGATGGCTCGCGCCATGGCGGCCCTTGTGCCCGTCGGAATTGGCGAGAATCCCCACGCGATAGCCCTGGTCGAACGCGTCCTCCAGCAGCCATTCGAAGGTGCCCCAGTCGGAGTGAACCTCGACCGAGCGCTCGATCCTGCCGTCGTGCGCGACCTTGATATCGGCATAGCGGCCGCCAATGTGCGCGAAGACCACGCAGTCCTCGTCCTTCAGCGCCTTGAACAGATCGGCCGCGCTGTTGGCATCCGTCTGCACGTCCGACATGTCCTCGACCAGTGCGTGATGCGAGCGGTGGATCTGGCGGCCTTCGTTCATGAACATCACGTTGCGGTCGCCGCCCAGGCCGGTGTTCCCGGACCACTCATAGCCCGGAAAGATCACGAACTCGCCGCTCTTGTTGTACTCGGCCGTGAGGCGGTTGAGCTCCTCCCAGAACGGCGTGGTGATCTGGAAATCGTTGCCCTGGTGGCTCATCGCATCGAGGAAGGCGCGATCGCGCGCGAACTCGATGAGTTCGCGCGCCGAATTGGTGCCGATGGTTTCTTCCGACTGCCCGTGCAGGTCGGCCCAGTAAGGCAGCAACGCCGCTTCGGCGACGATGCGCAGCGGGTTCGAGCCGCACACTGTCTCGCCCCGCGCGTTTTTCACGGCGATCCTGAGTTCGCCCACGCCCGCGACGCTCAGATTGTCCAGGCGCGCGGCGTGGCTGCCCGCCTCCACATCGATGAAGGATGGCAATCCCGCAACCGGCATGTTCGGATCGAGCATGAAACGGCCGGAGACCCGGTCGCTCGGATTGCCCCACTTGTCCTCGCCTTTGAAGCCCAGCGAGAACGCCTGCCCTGCCCGACGCGCCGTGGGCAGGATCGCCTTGTAGAGAACCGGCGGCCCCGCGACGACCGCGACCACGGGTTGTTCGGGGAGCTCGACATAGTTATAGGTGGCGAAAGCATCCACCAGTATCCTGAACTC
>JANMXB010000684.1:0-6428 GCA_031380765.1 Pseudomonadota bacterium
GGTCGGCCGGGCGCGCATCCAGGACGCGCTCAAGGAAGGCCAGGAGCTCATCGTCCAGGTCGAGAAGGACGAGCGCGGCAACAAGGGCGCGGCCCTCACCACCTTCATCAGCCTGGCCGGGCGCTACCTCGTCCTCATGCCGAACAACCCCCGCGGCGGCGGCGTTTCGCGCCGTGTCGAGGGCGAGGATCGCGACGAGCTCAGGGCACTCATCGACCAGCTCGAAGTGCCCCACGGCATGAGCGTCATCGCGCGCACGGCAGGCATCGGCCGCACGATCGAGGAGCTCAAGTGGGACATGGGCTACCTCATGCAGCTCTGGGGCGCCATCGAGCAGGCGGCCACCGACCGCACGCCGGGCGAAGACGGGCGCTACAAACCCAAGCCTTTCCTGATCTATCTCGAATCCAGCCTCGTGATCCGGGCCATCCGCGATTACTTCCAGCCCGACATCGGCGAGATCCTCATCGACACCGAGGAGATCTACGAGCAGGCCCAGGCCTTCATGCAAACGGTGTTGCCGGGCAACGTCAACAAGGTCAAGCTGTATCGCGACGATGTACCCCTCTTCTCGCGTTTCCAGATCGAGCACCAGATCGAGTCGGCGTTCTCGCGCCAGGTCAGCCTGCCCTCCGGCGGAGCGGTGGTGATCGACCATACCGAGGCGCTCGTTTCGATCGACGTCAACTCGGCGCGCGCGACCAAGGGCCATGACATCGAAGAAACCGCGCTGCGCACCAACCTCGAGGCAGCCGACGAGGTCGCCCGCCAATTGCGCCTGCGCGACCTGGGAGGCCTGATCGTCATCGACTTCATCGACATGGAGTCGCAGAAGAACCAGCGCGAAGTCGAAAACCGGCTGCGCGAAGCGCTCCATTACGACCGCGCCCGCGTCCAGACCGGGAAGATCTCCCGGTTCGGCTTGCTGGAGCTTTCGCGCCAGCGCCTGCAGCCCTCGCTCGGCGAATCCAGCCATATCACCTGCCCGCGCTGCAGCGGGACCGGGCATATCCGCGGCATCGAGTCGACCGCGCTGCACGTCCTGCGCATCCTGCAGGAAGAGGCCATGAAGGAAAACACCGGCGCGGTGCACGTGCAGGTGCCCGTGGATGTGGCGACTTTCCTGTTGAACGAGAAGCGCAGCGAAATCCAGAAGCTGGAGACGCGCCTCAAGGTCAACATCCTCCTGATTCCGAACATCCATCTCGAGACGCCGCACTACACCGTGAACCGTCTGCGGCATGATGAGCTGAACGAGATGGACCATGTGCCGGCAAGCTTCGAAATGGTCACCGAGCCCGACGAAGAGAAGGAAGCGGCCGCCGCGGCTGAACCCGCAAAGCCGCGGCAGGAAGCCGCGGTCAAGACCATAGTGCCGGACCAGCCTGCCCCCAACGTGCCGGAACGCCCGATGGAAGAGCGCGCAGCACGCCCGCCGCGCAGCGAAGTGCGCGAGCCTCGCGAGCCGCGCAGCACCGGCCGGCGCCCCGAGGCGCCAGTCTCGCAGGCGCCCATGGCCAATACGGAGAAGGCGGGCATCATCGGCCGCATCTTCGGCTGGTTCAAGCAGGACGCCGCACCGGTGCAGACCGCAACCGCGCCGGCCGCTTCACCCCCTGCAGCTCAACCGGGCACGCAGTTGGGCCCGCGCCGCGACCAGCAGCGCAACGAACGGGGCGAACGAGGTGAGCGTACGGGCGGACGCGATCGTGGCGAGCGCAACCGAGGCGGCCGGGATCGCCAGCGCCAGGGCGGTCGCGAAGACCGGCCGCAGGAGCAACGCGGCGAGCAGCGAGCCCCGCGCGGCGATCGTCCGCCGCGCGAGCCACGCGCCGATGCATCTCCCGCAGGCGAGCGCGGCAATGGCGGCGCGGACCGCCAAGGGGCGCGCCGCGACATGGACCAGCAGCGTCGCGACCAGCAGGCACGCCCTCCCCGCGAACCGCGGGAGCCCAGGGAGCCGAGAGAGCCGCGCGCCGATCAGTCGCCGCGCGAGCCGCGGCCGCCGATGCAGGCAGGCGAGGAAGGAGAACGCCGCGGACGTCGTCATCGCCGGGGCGGGCGTGATCGCGGCCCGCGGGAAGGCACGCCCGCCGAACAGCAGGTGGACCAGGCCGCTGCGGGAAATCCGCAGCCCGGCTTCCCCTCGATGGAGCAGCAGCAGCCCGTCGTCACTGCGGTGAGCGAGTCGCCGGTGACGGCAACCGTCGAGGTCTCCGCGCCGGCGCCACAGCCGGCGATCGCCGAACAGCGGATCGAGCAGCCGGTCATGCGGCGTGAAGAACCCAAAGCACAGGCGTTCGTCGCCGAAGCGCCGGCACCGGTTTCTGCGCCCATAGCTGCTCCGGAGCCCGCGATCGCTCAGGCTGCCGTCGCACCCGTCGAGCAGCCCGCCCCTGTTGCCGCGACGCGACCGATCGCGCCGCAGGCAGATCCAAAGGAGCTGCTCTCAAGCTCTGGCCTGGTGATGATCGAGACGGATCCTTCGCGCTCGAAGTCCTACCAGCTTGAAGAAGAGCGCGTGCAGCTGGGACGGCCTCGCCGCGAACGTCCGAAATCGAGCGCTTCCGAAGGGCTGATGCAGGTAGAGACCAAGAACTAGGCGTTCGCCCGGTTCGCCGCGCAGCTCGCGAAGGTCGCGGGCTGCGCCTGCCTCTCAGTCGGAGGCGAGCTCCACGCCGAATATCCGCTTGCGCAGCTCGTGGAGCTGGTCGCGCGCTTCGGCGGCCTTCTCGAATTCCAGGTTGCGCGCGTGTTCCATCATGAGTTTTTCGAGGCGCTTTATCTCGCGCGCCAGGTCTTTTTCCGTCATGCGTTCGTAGCGCGCCTCATCCTGGGCGGCTTTGCGCACAGCCTGCGCGTCGTCGGCGTCGTACACGCCGTCGATCAGGTCCCGGATCCGCTTGGAGATCCCCTTGGGCTCGATGCCGTGCTCCAAGTTGAACGCGATCTGCTTGTTGCGGCGCCGGTCGGTTTCGCTGATCGCGGCCTTCATCGAATCGGTGACCACGTCGGCATACAGGATCGCGGAACCGTTGATGTGCCGCGCCGCCCGCCCGATGGTCTGGATCAGCGAGCGCTCCGAACGCAGAAAACCCTCCTTGTCCGCATCGAGGATCGCCACCAGGGACACTTCGGGCAGATCGAGCCCTTCGCGCAGCAGGTTGATGCCGACCAGCACGTCGAACTCGCCCAGGCGCAGGTCGCGGATGATCTCCACCCGCTCCACCGTGTCGATTTCGGAGTGCAGGTAGCGCACCTTGACGCCGTGGTCCCTGAGGTACTCGGTGAGATCCTCGGCCATGCGCTTGGTCAGCGTGGTGATCAAAACCCGCTCGTGCTTCTTCACGCGCAGGTTGAGTTCCGAGAGCACGTCGTCCACCTGGTTGATTGCAGGACGCACCTCCACCTGCGGGTCGACCAGGCCCGTCGGCCGCACCACCTGCTCGACGACCTGCCCCGATTGCTGGCGCTCGTAGTTGGCCGGTGTCGCGGAGACGAACACCGTCTGGCGGATGACCTTCTCGAACTCGTCGAAGCGCAGCGGCCGGTTGTCCAGGGCCGAGGGCAGGCGAAAACCGTACTCGACCAGGTTTTCCTTCCTCGACCTGTCCCCCTTGTACATGCCGCCGAGCTGGCCGATGGTCACGTGGCTCTCGTCGATGATCATGAGCGCATCGTGCGGCATGTAATCGATGAGGGTCGGCGGCGGTTGCCCGGCTTTGCGCCCTGACAGATGGCGCGAATAGTTTTCGATGCCCTTGCAGAAACCCAGTTCGTTGAGCATCTCGAGGTCGAAGCGCGTGCGCTGCTCGATCCTCTGCGCTTCCACCAGGCGCGTGGCGTCGAGGAAAAACTTGATGCGCTCGGACAGTTCGATTTTGATCTTCTCCACCGCGCGCAGCGTCGTCTCGCGCGGCGTGACGTAATGGCTCGACGGATACACCGTGAAACGCGTGAGCCCGTGCAGGGTGTGCCCGGTGAGCGGATCGAACAGCGTCAGCGCCTCGACCTCGTCGTCGAAGAGCGAAATTCGCACTGCGTGCTCGGCATGCTCCGCCGGGAAAATGTCGATCACGTCGCCGCGCACGCGGAACGTGCCGCGGCGGAAATCCATCTCGTTGCGGTCGTATTGCATGACCGCGAGCCGCTGGATGACGTCGCGCTGCGAATACTTCTCCCCCACCCGCAGGTGCAGGATCATGCTGTGGTACTCGGACGGGTCGCCGATGCCGTAGATCGCCGACACGGTCGCCACGATCACGCAGTCGCGCCGTTCCATCAGCGATTTGGTCGCCGAAAGACGCATCTGCTCGATGTGTTCGTTGATCGAAGAGTCCTTCTCGATGAACAGATCCCGCGAAGGCACGTAGGCTTCCGGCTGGTAGTAGTCGTAATACGAGACGAAGTACTCGACCGCGTTTTCGGGGAAGAATTCGCGCATCTCCGAATACAGCTGCGCGGCGAGCGTCTTGTTCGGGGCAAGCACCATCGCCGGCCGGCCGAGTTGCGCAATCACGTTGGCCATCGTAAAGGTCTTGCCCGACCCGGTGACGCCGAGAAGCGTCTGGAAGGCCAGGCCGTCGTTCATCCCTTCGATCAGCTTGGCGATCGCCTCGGGCTGGTCGCCGGCCGGCGGGTACGGCTGGTTCAGCCGGAACGGGCTGCCGGGGTAGGAGACTATCCGCGGCTCGTACGCAACGGCTTCGGCCGGAACGGCAACCCCGTCGATGACGACCTGCGGCGCAACGGGATTTGCCGTGGGAGCGACTGCGGGATCCGCCGCGGGTTCCAATCGAGGAACGCTTGCCATGGTCCTGTGCCGGAAAAAACGCCTATTGTCCCACGCGAGAGGATGTGCACGCGAGATTTGCGCTGCACCGCGCTAAAATGGCGGCTTCCTGACACCCCTGACCATCATGACTGCCGCCTCCCCGCTTGCCCGCGCTGAACTGGCGCCCCGCGACCCGATCCTTGGACTCACCGAGGCGTACAACGCCGACAAGAATCCCAAAAAGGTCAATTTGGGCATCGGCGTGTACACGAACGACGCCGGCAAGGTGCCTCTGCTGGAGTGCGTGAAGAAAGCCGAGGCCTTCATGCTCGAGCAGGCGGCCCCGCACAGCTACCTGCCGATCGACGGGCTGCCCGCCTATGACAAAGCGGTGCAATCCCTCGTCTTCGGCGCGGACTCTTCGGCCGTCAAGGACGGGCGCATCGTCACCGTGCAGGCGCTCGGCGGCACTGGCGGCCTCAAGATCGGCGCGGACTTGCTCAAGGTGGTGGCGCCGGAATCCGGCGTATTCATCAGCGACCCGAGCTGGGAGAACCATCGCGCGCTGTTCGAGCAGGCGGGATTCAAGGTCGATACCTACCCGTACTACGACCCGAAGACCCACGGCGTGGACTTCGACGCGATGCTGTCGGGCCTGCGCAAGATTCCGGCCGGTTCGATCGTGGTGCTGCATGCGTGCTGCCATAACCCGACCGGCGTAGACCTGACACCCGACCAGTGGACTTCCGTGTTGGAAATCGTCAGCTCGCGTGGGCTGGTGCCGTTCATGGACATCGCTTACCAGGGCTTTGGAGAAGGCATCGACAGTGATGGCGCGGCCGTGCGCCGCTTTGCCGAGGCCGGCCTGCCGGTGTTCGTGTCGAACTCGTTCTCGAAGTCCTTTTCGCTCTACGGCGAGCGGGCCGGCGCCATGAGCGTTGCTACGCAGAACAAGGAAGAGGCCGCGCGGGTGCTGAGCCAGGTCAAGCACCTGGTCCGGACTAATTATTCGAACCCGCCTTCGCACGGCGGCCATGTGATTGCGAAGATCCTTGTTGATGCCGGGTTGCGTTCGCTGTGGGAGAAGGAACTCGGCCAGATGCGCGATCGCATCCGCGCAATGCGCGGCCTGCTGGTTGAGAAGATCCATTCGCGGGTGCCGGGCGCCGATTTCAGTTTCATCCTGAAGCAGAAAGGCATGTTTTCGTATTCCGGGCTGACCCGGCCGCAGGTGGTCCGTATGCGGGAGGAATTCGGTGTCTATGCGCTTGAAAGCGGGCGGATCTGCTGCGCGGCGCTGAACTTGGGGAACATCGACTATTCGGCGGATTCGATCGCGAAAGTGCTCAAAGGGTGAGTCTTGAGATTGCCCGCGGAGGCCTAATTTTGTAGAATGCCGGGCTTCCCAATTCCTCGATAGCTCAGCGGTAGAGCGTCGGACTGTTAATCCGCAGGTCCCTGGTTCGATCCCAGGTCGAGGAGCCAAACAATCAAAGAGTTAAGCTAATCCGTCGATCAGCGGATGGAGAAAACAGCGCTCTGTTATCCGTCTGTTATCCGTATCCGCAGGAATTGACGCGTCCCCCGCCTGAGTCTCACGCCGCATGGGTGGTGTTGAAATTCGCAGGGCAGCATAGGCCCGCGACAGCGAGCG
>JANMXB010000723.1:0-21576 GCA_031380765.1 Pseudomonadota bacterium
GTTGTCGGCAAGCGCTTTCACCTGCCGGGTGGAATCTCCGCTCGCGATGACCACGCGCTCGAAGAACGGCGACAGGCGCTCGGTGTTGAACACGACAATGTCGCGGCCCTTGATGTCTTCGAGCGCGTCGACCACTGCGCGCTGCTTTTTGCGGATGTCCATTAACGGGTTCTGTGTTCCTGTGAAGAGTAGAGGTGGTTGATTTCAATATAGTCGAGAACCGCGTCCGGCATCAATCCGCGCACGGGCTCGCCTTTGGCAATCCGCTCGCGGATCGCGGTGGAGGATATGCCCAGCGGGGCCATCGGCACGACGGTCACGCGCGTTGCGTCATCGAGCGCAAGGCCGGGCCGCGCGAACACCGCGATGCGCGCCAGCACGAACAGCTCTTGCCAGCGCTGCCAGGTGTTCAGTCGCGCGTATTGGTCGGCGCCGATCAGGAGGACCAGCTGAACCCGGGGCCCGAATTCCGCATGCAGGTTTTCGAGCGTTTCGACCGTGTACCCAGGTGTCGACTTGCGGATCTCGCGCTTGTCGAGGACGAACCGCGCCTCGCCGGCGATGGCGAGCGCAACCATCGCGGCGCGATCCGCAGCGGAGGCTTTGGCGGCTTCGCGGTGCGGCGGCATGCCGCCCGGAATCCAGAGCACCTTCGCGAGCTTCAGTTCGGTCAGCGCGGCGCGGGCAACAGCGAGATGGGCGTTGTGGACCGGGTCGAAGCTGCCGCCCAAAATGCCGATGGCATTTTCCATCACCGTATTCCAACCGACTCGGTCAACGACCCGCTCTCAACTGCGCACTTCGCCGTGGCCCAGGACGACGAACTTCTGCGACGTGAGGCCTTCGAGGCCGACGGGCCCGCGCGCGTGCAGCTTGTCGGTGGAAATGCCGATTTCCGCGCCGAGGCCGAATTCGAAACCGTCTGCGAAGCGTGTCGAGGCATTCACCATCACCGAGGCCGAGTCGACCTCGCGCAGGAACCGGTCGGCGCGGGCGCGATCCCCGGTCACGATCGCGTCGGTATGCTGCGAGCCGTATTTCGCAATGTGATCGATCGCTTCGTCGAGGTTTTTGACCACGCGGATTGCGGCGACCGGGGCCAGGTATTCGGCGTACCAGTCTTCCTCGGCAGCCGCTTTTGCGTCGGGCACGAGCTTTCGGGTCGCATCGTCGCCGCGCATCTCCACGCCTTTGGCCCGGTAGATGGCCGCGATCTCCGGCAGTACTTTTGCCGCGATTGCCTCGGCCACGAGCAGGGTTTCCAGCGTGTTGCAGGTGCCGTAGCGCTGGGTCTTGGCGTTGTCCGCGATCCGCACGGCCATTGCCGGGTCGGCCTTGTCGTCGATGTAGACATGGCATACGCCATCGAGGTGCTTGATCATGGGGATGCGCGATTCGCGCATCAGGCGCGCGATCAGATCCTTGCCCCCGCGCGGCACGATGATGTCGACGAATTCGGGCATCGTGATGAGCTCTCCCACGGCCGCGCGATCCGTCGTTTCGACGACCTGCACCGCCGCGAGCGGCAGGCCCGCCGCGGCGAGTCCGGTCCCGATGCAGGCAGCGATCGCCCGATTGGAATGGATCGCCTCCGACCCGCCGCGCAGGATGCACGCGTTGCCCGACTTGAGGCAGAGCGCTGCCGCGTCTGCGGTGACGTTCGGGCGCGATTCGTAGATGATGCCGATCACGCCCAAGGGCACGCGCATGCGGCCGACCTCGATACCGGTCGGGCGCTTGTGCATACCGGTGATCTGGCCGATCGGATCGGGCAGGGCGGCCACCTGTTCCACGCCTTCGGCCATCTGCTCGACGCTCTTTGCGCTCAGAGCGAGGCGATCGACAAAGGCGGCGTCGCGGCCGTCGGACTTTGCCTTTTCGACGTCGTGGCGGTTTTCGGCGAGCAGTGCGGCCGACTTCGCCCGGATTTCGGTCGCGATGGCCTGCAGCGCCCGATTCTTGGTCGCGGTATCGGCACGCGCCAGCGCGCGCGCCGCGGTCCGCGCCGCGCGCCCGAGGTCGTGCATGTAGGCCCGCAATTCCACCTTCGTGTCGACCTTAGGGTCCATGCTTCAATTCTAGTCCCAGTTTGAGAAACTCATCCCACGCGTTGCCCTTGGCGATGCCCTTGATAACGCGGTCGATGGTCGCCGCATGCGAGAGCGCCGCGTCGACCGTATTTCGCGAAAAACGGCGCAGCGCGGCTTTCATTGCGGCTTCCTTGCTGCGCCATACGCGGTTTTCGCGGAACAGCTGTTCCACCTGGCGTCCCGCCGACACGCCGGCGAGGATGCGCGACACCGCGCGCAGTTCCTCCGAAAGCGCCCAAAGGACGAACGTGGGGGCTTCACCTTCGCCGCGCAAGCCCTCGAGGACGCGCGCGTACCGCGTGAGGTCGCCCGTGAGCAGGGCTTCGGCCAGGCCCTGCACGTCGTAGCGCGCCACGTTCGACACCGCCGCCTGCACTTCGTCGAGCGACAATTCGCCTGCGGGCAGCAGCAGCGCAAGCTTCTGCACCTCCTGGTTTGCCGCCAGCAGATTGCCTTCGACGCGGTCGGCGAGGAACTCCAGGACCGCCCGGCCGGCGCGCTGGCCGCCGCGCGCAAGGCGCTGGCCGATCCACTCCGGCAAACGCGAGCGCTCGATTTTCCGGATATCAATGAGCGCGCCGGCCGCGCCGAGCGCGCCGAACCAGGCGGAGCCCTGGCCGGCCTTGTCCAGGCGCGGGAGCGAAACCAGGGTGAGGCACTCCGGATTAAGGTTGCCGCAGTAGCGCTCGATCGCCTTGGCGCCCTCGGCCCCGGGCTTGCCCGTGGGAATGCGCAGCTCGACGATCTTGCGACTACCAAACAGCGATAGGCTCGCGCCGGCCTGGAACAGCTCGCCCCAGTCGAAATACCGTTCGGCGATGAAGAGGTCGCGCTCCCGGTAATCTTTCGCACGCGCCGCGGCGCGGATCGCGTCCGCCGCCTCGATGGCAAGCAGAGGCTCGTCGCCGTGCACGACGTACAGGGGCGCAAGCGACTTCTTGAGGTGCGCCTCGAGCTGTTCGGCGCGCAGCTGCATGGGAGGGGTCTTTGGGGGTGCCGGGGTCAGGCGATTCTAACCCCCGCGTTCCGCGTCTATTGAACGACGGGCTTGGCCGGCGAGGCGGCGGAAAGGCGGCGCAGGATTTGCTGCACGAGATCGGTCTGCATCTCGCGGTAGATCGACGCTTCTTCGGCTTCCTTGGCAAGCACGTCGGTGTCGTTATAAGTGAGGTCGCGCGCAATGGACAGCGTGGTCAGCGGCACGAATTCGCCGCCTTTGCCGTCATGCACGCGCAGGTTGATCCGGTAGATGAGCTGCAGTTCGCGCACGCGCCCGGCGCCCGACAGCGACAGGATGTTCCTGAATTTCGTCTCGCCGCTAAGTTCCAGGCGCGCCTGCGCGGATTGCACGTTGTCCACCACCTTGGTGCGCGTGCCGCCCTGGATGTTGCGCTTGAGGTCGAGCGCAACGCCGCTGGACGTGTTCGCGGCGCCGCCGGACATGTTGGCGATGTAAAGCGTGTCGAACGGCAGGGCCGCGGTGCCGCGCAGCTGGAATCCGCAGGCAGAGAGAAACAGAACCAGTACGGCAACGAATACGCGCATGTCACACCACCACGTTGATGAGGCGACCGGGGACAATCACGATCTTGCGGATCGCCTGGCCCGTGACGTACTTTTGCACGAGGGCGCTGGTGGTGACGAGCGCCTCCAGCGCGGGGCGATCGGCGGCCTTGGGCGCTTTGAGGCTGCCGCGCGTCTTGCCGCCCACCTGCACCACGTATTCGATTTCGTCCTGCTCGAGCGCCTTGGGATCGGGCTCGGGCCAGGGCGCTTTAAGGATGTCCGCGCCGAATCCGAGCTCGTTCCAGAGGTTGTGGCACAAATGCGGGGTGATGGGCGAGAGCAGGCGCAGGAGGATCGACAGCCCCTCCTTCGCTTCGTCGCTGGCGGAGTCCTGCAGCCGCTCGAGGGCGTTGAGGATCTTCATCGCGGCGGAGGCGACCGTGTTGAACTGATGCTTGCCGAGGTCGTAATTCGCCTGCTTGAGCACGGAGTGGATTTCGAAGCGCGTCGCCTTCAGCGATTGCAGCGACGGTTTCGCTGCGCCGGCGCTGTCAACGGGATTTTCGCCGGGTTTTGCAAACTGCGCCGCGTAATGCCACACCCGCTTGAGGAAGCGGAACGAGCCTTCGACGCCTTCGTCGGACCATTCGAGCGATTGGGTTGGCGGCGAGGTGAAGATGATGAAGAACCGCGCGGTGTCGGCGCCGTATTTCTCGATCAGCGCCTGCGGATCGACGCCGTTGTTTTTCGACTTGGACATCGTGCCGATGCCGGCCGAAACCACGGGCGCACCGTCGGAGGCGCGCTTGGCCGAGACCGGACGGCCTTTGGCGTCGCGAACCACCGCCACTTCGGCCGGATTGATCCACTCGCGGCGGCCTTCCGGGCCGTCATGGCAGTAGAGCTCGGCAAGCACCATTCCCTGCGTAAGAAGGTTGGTGAAGGGCTCGGTCACGTCGAGCATCTTCTCGTCGCGCATCACGCGCGAGAAGAAACGCGAATAGAGAAGGTGCAGGATTGCGTGCTCGATGCCGCCGATGTACTGGTCGACCGGCATCCAGTATTTCGCGCGCTCGTCGACCATCGCCTGGTGGTTGTCCGGGCAGGCGTAGCGCGAGAAATACCAGGACGAATCCACGAACGTGTCCATGGTGTCGGTTTCGCGCCGCGCGTCCTTGCCGCACGACGGGCACTTGCACTCGTAGAAAGAAGGCAGCCTGGCGAGCGGGTTTCCGGTCCCGTCGGGCACCAGGTCTTCCGGCAATACCACCGGCAGGTCCTGCTCGGGCACCGGCACGTCGCCGCAAACCTTGCAGTGGATGATCGGCACCGGGCAGCCCCAGTAGCGCTGGCGCGAGATGCCCCAGTCGCGCAGCCGCCATTGCACGTGCTTGTCGCCGAGGCCTTTGGCTTTCAGGTCGGCCGCGACTGCGTCGACGGCCGCTTTGAAGTCCAGCCCGTCGTACTTGCCCGAATTGATGTTGGTGCCGTACTCGGCGTATTCCGGCTTCCACGGCGCGGGCACAGTGTCGCCCGCGGCATGGCGGATGACGGGCTTGATCGGCAGGCCGTAGTTGGTCGCGAATTCGTAGTCGCGCTCGTCGTGCGCCGGGACTCCCATGACCGCGCCGTCGCCATAGCTCATGAGCACGTAGTTGCCGACCCACACCGGGATCTGCTCACCGGACAGCGGATGCGTAACGGTGAGGCGGGTGGGCATGCCTTTCTTTTCCTGCTGCGCGAGCTCGGCTTCGATGACCGCGCCCTGCCGGCACTCTTCGATGAATTGCGCGAGAGCCGGATTGTTTTTCGCCGCGTGCATCGCGAGCGGGTGCTCGGCGGCGACCGCGCAGAACGTGACGCCCATGATCGTGTCGGCGCGCGTGGTGAAGACGTTGAGCAGTTTCTTCTCGCCATTCAATTCGTACGGAAAGCCGAAGCGCACGCCCTCGGACTTTCCGATCCAGTTCTTCTGCATGAGCTTGACCTGCTCGGGCCAGCCGTGCATGCCATCGAGCGCCGACAGGAGTTCTTCGGCATACGCGGAGATGCGCAGGAAATACATCGGGATCTCGCGCTTCTCCACGACCGCGCCGGTGCGCCAGCCGCGGCCGTCGATGACCTGCTCGTTGGCGAGCACGGTCTGGTCGACCGGATCCCAGTTCACGACGCCGGTCTTTTTGTAGGCAAGACCTTTCTTGAACAGGCGCACGAACAGCCACTGGTTCCACTTGTAGTAGGAAGGCGAACAGGTCGCCAGTTCGCGCGTCCAGTCGATCGCAAAACCCAGGCTCTTCAGCTGGGTGCGCATGTACGCGATGTTGTCGTAGGTCCACTTCGCCGGCGGCACCTTGTTGGCCATCGCGGCGTTTTCGGCGGGCAGGCCGAATGCGTCCCAGCCCATCGGCTGCAGCACGTTGTAGCCGCGCATACGGTAGTAGCGCGTGATCACGTCGCCGATCGTGTAGTTGCGCACGTGCCCCATATGCAGTTTCCCCGACGGATAGGGGAACATCGACAGGCAGTAATACTTCGGCCTGGCGGGGTCTTCCGTGACCCGGAACGCGCCGGAGCCGTCCCAATACGCCTGGGCGTCACGTTCTACCGACTGCGGGGTGTAGCGTTCTTGCATGTCAATAAGCCGGCTGGAAGGACGGAAAAGTGAGAAAAAGTTCGCAAAATCAGCGGCGAACTGAAAATTATAGCCGAATCCACCTTGCTCCCCGCCGCATAACCCGGCACCGTTGCTGTCCGTGTCAGGGGAGAACCGCCATGAAGAACATTTTTCGTCTGCTGGTCGCTGCAGGCCTCGGCCTTGTGTCGGCAAACGTTGCGCTTGCCGCGCCGGCAGCCGTGGTCGAAGGCGTACAGATGCCCGCGTGGCTCGAACGGGGCGACGGCAGGAAGATGCCGCTCGCACCGGGAATGGAACTCAAGGCCGGCGAGCAAGTGCGCAGCGGCCCGAACGCCCGCGTGCTGCTCAAGCTGTCCGAGGGCAGCCTGGTCAAGCTGGGCGAGAACGGACTCATGAAGATCGACGAGCTCAAGCCCGATGAGGGCGGTATTTTTCGCGCCGCGCTCAAGGTGGCGGAAGGTGCGTTCCGCTTCACCACCAGCGTTCTGATGAAACACCGGCGCCGTACTGTGAATATCACGGTCGCAACCGTGACCGCCGGCATTCGGGGCACCGATCTGTGGGGCAAGGCCAATCCCAACGACCGTCAAGTGGTTTGCCTGATCGAGGGCGCGATCGAAGTGGGCGCGCAAGGCGAGCGACCTGTGGTAATGGACCAGCCGCGGCAGTTCTACCAGCGCAACCAGGGGGAGACCGCGCCCGTCGGTTTTGTGGACGCGAAGATGCTCGGCCAGTGGGCGTTGGAAACGGAGATCGCAGCCGGACAGGGCGCGGCGCGCTCGGGCGGCAAGTGGAAAGTTACGCTCGCGAGTTCGCAATCGCAGCAAGGCGCGCTGGCGGTTTACGACCAGGTGCGCGCCAATGGGTATGCGGCGGAGATTCATCCGGCGATGGCGGGGGGAAAGCGCGTATACAACGTGCGGATCGGGCATTTGCCCTCGAAGGAAGAGGCGCAGGCGCTCGCGGGGCAGTTGAGAGGGAAGATGGGGGTCACTGAGCCGAAGGTTTCGATGTAGTTGCTGAGTTTCTGCGTAGCGCGCAAGGCTCCGCCGGTTTTTTGCTTTCATATATCTCATCACTTTCGTATGTCAGGGCCATCAAGTCTTCTGCAATAGCGGGCTGGGAACCGGCCCTGACATACGAAAGTGATGAGACATGGGCCTCAAAGTTACGACCGAGCTTCGACGAAGCACCGTTGAGAGTTTTAGTCCGGAGTAGAGAACGCGATTGCTATAATCCGCGCGCTTTGTCCCTCCACCTCGAACACCTCAATCCCGAGCAGCTCGCCGCGGTCACGCTTCCCGACCGGCAGCACGCGCTCATCCTCGCCGGCGCCGGCAGCGGCAAAACGCGGGTGCTCACCACGCGCATCGCGTGGCTGGTGAAGAACGACTTCGTATCGCCCTCCGGGATCCTCGCCGTGACGTTCACGAACAAGGCGGCGCGCGAGATGCTCACGCGCCTCTGCGCGATGCTGCCGGTGAATCCGCGCGGGATGTGGATCGGCACTTTCCACGGGTTGTGCAACCGGATGCTGCGCATGCATCACCGCGATGCCGGACTGCCGCAGTCTTTCCAGATCCTCGACACGGCCGACCAGCTCGCGGTGGTGAAGCGCCTGCTGAAGGCGATGGGCGTCGACGACGACAAGTTTCCGCCGCGCGAAGTGCAGTGGTTCATCAACGGCAACAAGGAAGAGGGCATCCGTGCGGGCGAAGTGCAGCCCACGGACGACCTGTCGCGGCGCTACATCGAGATCTATGCGGCCTACGACGCGCAATGCCAGCGCGAAGGCGTGGTGGATTTTCCCGAATTGCTTCTGCGCAGCTACGAGCTGCTGGCGAGGAACGAGCTTCTGCGCGCGCACTATGCGCAGCGCTTTCGCCACCTCCTGGTCGATGAGTTCCAGGACACGAACAAGCTGCAGTACCGCTGGCTGAAGCTGCTGGCGGGTATCGAGACTTCGATTTTCGCGGTGGGCGACGACGACCAGTCGATCTACGCTTTCCGCGGCGCGAACGTGGCCAACATGGCCGACTTCGAGCGCGACTACAAGGTCGAAAAGGTGATCCGGCTGGAGCAGAACTATCGCTCGCACGGAAATATCCTCGACGCGGCCAACGCGTTGATTGCGAACAACGCGAATCGCCTTGGCAAGAACCTGTGGACCGCCGCGGGCTCGGGCGAGCCGATCCGGGTCTTCGAGGGCGAATCGGATTCCGAGGAGGCGCGCTGGATCGTCGAGGAGGTCCAGGGCCTCGCGCGAGACGGCGTGCGTTACCAGGACATGGCGATCCTGTACCGGTCGAACGCGCAATCGCGCGTGCTCGAGCATTCGCTGTTCAGCGCGGGGGTTTCGTATCGGGTTTACGGCGGTCTGCGCTTTTTCGAGCGCGCCGAGGTGAAGCATGCGCTTGCCTATTTGCGGTTGGTCGAGAATCCGGAGGACGACAACGCTTTCCTGCGCATCTCGAATTTTCCGCCGCGCGGCATCGGCGCGCGCTCGATGGAAGCGCTGCAGGATGCGGCGAGCGTGGGCAACGCGTGCCTGTACGCATCGATCGGATCGCTCGCGGGCAAGGCGGGGCACGCGCTGGCTTCGTTCCGCGCGCTGGTCGAGGAAATGCGGACCGACACGCGCGGCCTGCCGCTGGCCGAAGCCGTCGACCATGTGATCGCGAAGAGCGGACTCGTGCCGCACTATCAGACCGAGCGCGAGGGGGCCGACCGCATCGAAAACCTGGGCGAACTGGTGAACGCGGCGGCGGCCTTCAACGCCGACGAGACCATCGTCGACATGGCCACCGGCGAGACGACCGATCCGACGGTCATGGACCCGCTGACGGCGTTTCTTGCTCACGCAGCGCTCGAAGCCGGCGAGCATCAGGCGGGCGAAGGCCAGGACGCGCTGCAGATGATGACCGTGCATTCGGCCAAGGGCCTCGAGTTCCACTCGGTATTCATCACGGGCCTGGAAGAAGGCTTGTTTCCGCACGAGCAGAGCCTCCCGGTGCGCGACGGGCTGGAGGAAGAGCGGCGCCTGGCCTATGTCGCGATCACGCGCGCGCGTGAGCGGCTATACCTGTCGTTCGCGCAGACCCGCATGCTGCACGGGCAGACGCGCTACAACCTGCCGTCGAGGTTCTTCGACGAGATTCCGGACGGGCTGCTGAAATGGCTCACGCCGCGCATCTCGGAAAGGCGCGCGCAGCAGCAGGCGCTCGGCGGATTCAGCTCGTGGAACCGCGCACGGGGCCCGAGCGCCAGTGATCGCGACGCGACCAAGGCGAAGGGGTTCGGCCATGGCGGCAGCGGCAGCGCCGGTGGCGCCGGTGGCTTCCGGGTCGGGCAGAACGTCGTGCATCCGAAATTCGGCAGCGGCGTGATCGTGGATGCGGAAGGCCGGGGAAACGACGCGCGTGTCCAGGTCAATTTCGGCAAGCAGGGCTTCAAGTGGCTCGCAGTGGCGGTGGCGAAGCTGGAGGCCGCGTAGCCTCGCACTGACGCCGGCCAGGGCCCTAGAGCAGCGCGCCCTGCGCGACTACCCAGTAGCGAATCAATCTGCCGGCCGCCATGAATGCGGTCACCGAGATCCAGTTCAGGCGCAGCCATCCCGCGCCGATGCAAAGTGCGTCGCCGACTATGGGCAGCCAGGCGAAAAAGGCGAGCGGACTACCGTAGCGCTTGAGTCTGGCGATCGCACGCGGATCGAGCTTTGTCTGAATCCGCGCTGGCAACAGCCGGCCGATCGCGTAGGAAGTCAGTCCGCCGAGCGTGTTGCCCAGAGTGGCAAGTGCCAGCGCCGGCACGATTTCGGCGGGATAGAGCTTCAGGAATCCGAACAGGACCGCTTCCGACGACAGCGGGACGATCGTCGACGCGATGAAACTGGCCGCAAACAGGGCGCCCAGTCCGTTCTGTGGGGAAATCCACTCCAGCATCGGCTTCCTTGTTGGAGGGCGACGGTCTTGTTACCCTTGACGCCCTTTTGACTCCGCTCCCGGCTCTCACTGCACTCATGGCCCGCGATTATCTGCAGAAAATCCTCACCGCGCGCGTCTATGACGTGGCGATCGAGTCGCCGCTCGAGTTGGCGCCGAACCTGTCCGCGCGCACCGGCAACCGGGTGCTGCTCAAGCGCGAGGACATGCAGTCGGTATTCTCGTTCAAGCTGCGCGGCGCCTACAACAAGATGTCGGGCCTGCCGAAGGAAAAGTTGAAGCGTGGCGTGATCGCGGCCTCCGCCGGCAATCACGCGCAGGGCGTGGCGCTCGCGGCGCAGAAACTGGGCTGCCGCGCGGTGATCGTGATGCCGGTGACCACCCCGCGCATCAAGATCGACGCGGTGGCCGCGCGCGGGGCCGAAGTCGTCCTGATCGGCGACTCCTACGATGAAGCGTACGAGCACGCCAAGAAGATCGAAAAGAAGCGCAACCTCACTTTCGTGCATCCCTATGACGATCCGGACGTGATCGCCGGGCAGGGCACGATCGGCATGGAGATCCTGCGCCAGCACCCCAGGCCGATCCACGCGATTTTCGTCGCGGTGGGCGGCGGCGGGCTCATCTCCGGCATTGCCGCGTATGTGAAGAGCGTCAGGCCGGAGATCAAGGTGATTGGCGTCGAGCCGATGGACTCGGATGCGATGACCCGTTCGCTCAAGGCCGGCAAGCGCGTGACCCTGGCACAGGTTGGCCTGTTTGCCGACGGCGTGGCGGTCAAGCGCGTCGGCGAGGAAACCTTCCGCCTGGCGAGCAAATACGTGGACGAAATGATCCTCGTCGACACCGATGCCATGTGCGCCGCCATCAAGGATGTGTTCGAGGACACGCGCTCGATCCTGGAGCCGGCCGGGGCGCTGTCGGTGGCCGGCGCGAAAGCCTACGTCGAGAAAACCGGCATCAAGGGCGCAACGCTGGTGGCGATCGCCTGCGGGGCCAACACCAACTTCGACCGGCTGCGTTTCGTGGCCGAGCGCGCAGAGGTCGGCGAACATCGCGAGGCGATCCTGGCGGTGAGCATTCCCGAAAAGCCGGGCAGCTTCAAGCGCTTCTGCGCGACGCTCGGCGCGCGCAACATTACCGAATTCAACTATCGCATCGCCGACCCGAAGGAAGCGCACGTGTTCGTCGGCGTGCAGGTCCACGGCACGGATGAGACGTCCAAGCTGGTGCGCACCCTTGGGCGCCACGGGCTGAAGACCCTCGATCTTTCCGACAACGAGATGGCGAAGCTGCATGTGCGCCACCTCGTGGGCGGGCACGCGGCGATTGCCAGGAACGAGCTGCTGTATCGCTTCGAATTCCCCGAGCGCCCGGGCGCGCTGATGAAGTTCCTCGAAAACATGCGCACCGACTGGAACATCAGCCTGTTCCACTACCGCAATCACGGCGCGGATTATGGCCGTGTGCTGGTGGGCATGCAGGTGCCGAAAAAGGAAATGGCCGCGTTCCGGCGATTTCTAGACACGCTTGGCTACCCCTATGCGGACGAGAGCCGCAACCCGGCGTATCGCCTCTTTCTGGGCTAACCCTTGGGGGTCGGGGCGTCCTTCTCGCCGAAGTAGCCCGGCGCGATTTCGCGGGCGAGGCAGGCCGGTGAGCTGAAGCCCGGGACCGTGTGTTCGGCGACGCTCGACTGGAGAAGCGCGAGCTTTCCGTCGATCCGCTCGTAGACGCCGAGCTTGGTGACCACGTAATCCATCGGAACGTCGTAGGACTGGGGGTGGATGGTCGGCATGCGGGCGAGCTCGTACGCGACCCCGATCGCCACCGGTCGCTTGGGGTCCGCCGAGCGTAGCACCGCCAGGGTACGGTCGAAAAAGCCGCCGCCGTAACCGAGCCGGTAGCCGGACTCGTCGAACCCGTTCATTGGCACCAGCGCCGCGTCCGGAATCACCGGATCGCCGGCTGCAGGATAGGGAATGTCGTAGACGCCCCTGGCCAGGACGTCGCCGGGTTTCCACAGGCGGAAGATCAGCGGCTGTCCGGGCGCCACGACCACGGGCAGGGCGGTGCTTGCGCCGCGGTCGCGCAAGCGATGCGCGAGGAAGCGCGGATCGTACTCATTCTTGAACGGCCAGCAGAAAGCCAGGGTTCCGCGCGCCAGTCCCGGGAACGCCCGCTCGATATGATTGTCGATAACGCTCCGGAAGGCATGAAGCGTAGTCGCCTCAAGTACGAGCCGGGCGGCGACGAGCCGCTCGCGCTCGTTCCTGCGCCAGATTTTCAGGCTTTGCGGATCCATCCGGACCCATTCGACGCCAACTCTCGCTGTATCATTCTTTCCCTATGATTCCGAAGCGTTTTTGCAATATAGCAGCTATGGCAGCGCTGCTCGCCTGCGGTTCCGCATTGGCCGCACCTGCTCGCGGGCCCAGCGCGGACGACCTGTTCCTCGCCGCGCAATCGGCCTACCGCGCGGGCGACCCGATCAAGCTCGCCCGCTACGCGGCCGCGCTGGAGGGTTACACGCTTCTGCCATATGTCGAGTTCTGGCAGCTCCAGCTGCGGCTCGACGAAATGCCGGCGGCCGAGGTACGCGCTTACCTTGCAAAGTATCCCGGCAGCTATCTCGCCGACCGCCTGCGCGCCGCCTGGCTGAAGGAACTGGGCAAGCGCCGCGAGTGGCAGACCTTCGACCTCGACCTTGCGCCGCTGATTGCCGATGATGCCGATATCCGCTGCTATGCACTCGCTTCGCGCCTTGCACGCAGGGACGACAGCGCGCTCAACGAATCCGGCCAGTACTGGCTCGAGCCGCGGGAGTTGCCGGAAGGATGCGCAACCGTCGTCAACGAATCCATCGCGCGCGGCCAGCTGACGCTCAAGCAGGTCTGGCAGCGCGTCCGGGTCCTCCTCGAGGCCGGCCAGATGACGGCCGCGCGGCGGACGATGGCCTATCTTCCGCTTGCCGAGCGCCCCGACGAGAAGCTGCTCACCATCGCGGCAACGGAACCCGCGAAATTGCTCGCGCGTCCCCCGGACAACCTCGCCGCCCAACCGGTGCGTGAGATGGTCCTGTTCGCGATCGTGCGGCTTGCGCGCAACGATCCGCGCCTCGCCGCGGAATACGTCAGTTCGGGCCTCGGGCAGAAGCTGCCTTCCGCGGACCGCGCGTATTTGTGGGGTCGTGTGGCTTTCGAGGCCGCGAAGCGCCTGATTCCCGAAGCGGTCGAATGGTACGCACGCGCAGGCGATTCCGAGCTTTCCGATGAGCAGCTGGCATGGAAAGCGCGCGCCGGGCTGCGCGCGGGCGACTGGGTCATGGTGGCCAATGCCATCGATTCCATGTCGGTGGCCGCCCATGCGGATTCCGCCTGGGATTATTGGTATGCGCGCAGCCTCGCCGTGCAGGGCAAGGCCGACGGCGCACGTGCCTACTACCTGCGCATCGCGAGCCAGCCGCACTTCTACGGGATGCTCGCAAGCGAAGAACTCGGCCAGGTGGTTTTCCTTCCGCCTGCGGCGGCAGCGCCGGGCGAAGAGCTGATCGCCCGTACGAGATCGAACGCGGGCATCGCCAGGGCGCTCGAGCTTTTTCGCCTGAACCTGCGCTCCGAGGGCGTGCGCGAGCGGAATTTCGCGATCCGCACCCTGGACGACCCGCACTTGCTGGCCGCGGCCGAGATTGCGCGCCGCTTGGAACTTTACGATCGCGCGATCAACACCGCCGAGCGAACAACCGCGGCCCACGATTTCAAGGCCCGCTTTCTGGCGCCCTTCCGCGAGACGTTCCGTGCGCAGTCGCAGGCTTTCGGCGTCGAGGAAGCCTGGCTGTACGGGCTGACCCGCCAGGAAAGCCGCTTTATCGCCAATGCGAAGTCCTCCGCCGGCGCGCAGGGACTGATGCAGCTGATGCCCGCGACGGCGCGCTGGGTCGCGCAAAAGATCGGCCTGCAGATCAGCCCGGCGCGGGTAATCGAAGTCGAAACCAACGTCACCCTCGGGGCGCGCTATCTCAAGCTCGTGAACGACGACCTCGGGCATCCGCTCATGGCTTCGGCCGCCTACAACGCCGGTCCAGGCCGCGCCAGGCGCTGGCGCGACATGAAGCCGCTCGAGGGCGCGATCTACGCCGAGAGCATCCCGTTCAGCGAAACGCGGGACTACGTCAAGAAAGTCATGGCCAATACAGTCTGGTACGCAATGCTCTTCGAAGGCAGGACGGCTTCGCTCAAGAGCCGCCTCGGCATGATTCCGGCCAAGGCGGTCAGCGACAGATTCAACGAAGACCTGCCATAATTTCGCACATGCGATTCACCAGAGTCCTCGTTGTCGGGGGCGCCGGATTCATCGGCCGCCATGTAGTCAACCTGCTTGCGGCGCGCGGCATCCGCGCAACTGTGCCGACGCGCAGGCGCGAGCGCGCGAAGCACCTCATCCTGCTGCCTACGGTGGAAGTCGTCGAGACCGACGTCAATGCGCCCGGCGAGCTCGAGCGGCTGGCAACGCAGTGCGATGCGGTGATCAATCTTGCAGGTGTGCTGCACAGCCGTCCGGCAGGTGCGCATAGCGAGGGCGGCCGGCGTTTCGGGCAGGATTTCTTCGCGGCGCATGCCGAGTTGCCGCAGCACGTCGTTTCGGCATGCCGCGCGGCAGGCGTCAAACGCCTGCTGCACATGAGTGCTTTGGGCGCGTCGCGCGAAGCACCGAGCGAATACCTGCGCTCCAAAGGGGCGGGCGAAGAAATCGTGCTTGCCGCGGACGATCTTGCGGTTACGGTTTTCCGGCCGTCGGTCGTCTTCGGGCCCGAAGACCGGTTCCTCAACCTGTTCGCGAAGCTTGCCGCGGTCACGCCCATGCTGGCGGTGGCTTGCCCGGAGGCGCGCTTCCAGCCGGTGTACGTCGGCGACGTGGCACAGGCGTACGAGCGCGCGCTGAACGAGCGCGACGCAGTCGGCAGGAGCTACGACCTGTGCGGGCCGCGCGAGTATTCCCTGCGCCAGCTTGTCCAGTACGTTTGCCGCCTCCAGGGCCGGCGCCGGGTGGTCATCGGGCTGGGTGACCGCCTCTCCTGGCTGCAGGCGCTGATCCTGGAGAAGTTGCCCGGCCACCTGCTTACGCGCGACAACGTCCTGTCGATGCGCGTGCCGAATATTTCGCGCGTGGCGTTGCCTTTCGGAATTGTCCCAACGGCACTCGAGGCCATCGTCCCTTTATATATGGCGCACGCGGCCCCACGCGAGAGACTGGGCGATCTGCGCCACAAAGCGCACAGATAAGTAGCAGGCAAACCTGGCGTAGTGGGACGCAGGTGAACCTGGCGGTTCCCCCGCACCCCCTCCCTAAAAACTCACAGTAACCAAGAGCGATGAGTGAATTGCGACTGATCATCGGGAACAAGAACTACTCGTCCTGGTCACTGCGTCCCTGGCTGGCAATGAAGGTTGCGGGCATTGCGTTCAGCGAAGAGCGCATTGCGCTGTACGGTCCGGGATCGAAGGAGAAAATCCTCGCATTCTCTCCCGCAGGCAAGGTACCGTGTCTGATCGATGGGGATCTGCGCATCTGGGATTCGCTTTCGATCTGCGAATACCTCGCGGAAAAGACGCCCCCGCTGTGGCCGCAGGATCGCGCGGCGCGGGCTCACGCCCGGTCGATCTCGGCCGAGATGCATTCGGGCTTCCAGAACCTGCGCACGCACATGAGCATGAACATCCGCAAGCGATATCCGGGTAAAGGCCGCACGCCCGAAGTGCTGGCCGAAATCGCGCGCATCGTGGAAATGTGGTCGGAGTGCCGCGTGCGGTTTGGCGCAAGCGGTCCCTTCCTTTTCGGGCGGTTTGCGATCGCGGACGCGATGTACGCCCCGGTGGTGCTGCGTTTGCGCACCTACGAAGTGGAATTGCCGCCCGCGGCCCGTGCCTACGCAGACGCAATCCTCGCCCTGCCCGCGCTGCAGGAATGGGTGGCGGCCGCAGCTTCCGAGAAGGAATCGCTGCCCCAGTTCGAGATGTACGGCTGATCGCCGCTGCGATGCAGACCTATGTCGTCGGGGGCGCGGTGCGCGACGAGTTGCTCGGCCTGCCCGTGGTCGACCGGGACTGGGTGGTCGTCGGCGCGACCCCGGAAGAAATAACGGCCCTGGGCTTTCGTCCGGTCGGCCGCGATTTCCCGGTATTCCTGCACCCCGATACGCACGAGGAATACGCCCTGGCGCGCACCGAGCGCAAGAGCGGCCGCGGCTACAAGGGTTTTACGGTCTACAGCGCACCGGACGTTACCCTCGAGGCGGACCTTGCACGGCGCGACCTGACGATCAACGCGATGGCCCGCAGCCCGGACGGCCAGCTTGTGGATCCGTTCGGCGGCCAAAAGGACCTGCGCGCGGGCGTACTGCGCCACGTCGGCGAAGCCTTTGCCGAAGATCCGGTGCGGATCCTCAGAGTGGCGCGGTTTGCGGCGCGGTTCCAGTTCCGGGTCGCGGACGAGACCATGGAGCTCATGCGACGGATGGTGTCAGGCGGCGAGGCGGATTTCCTGGTTGCGGAGCGCGTCTGGCAGGAATTCGCGCGCGGGCTTCTCGAGCCGCACCCCCAGGCAATGTTTCGCGTTCTCGAGGACTGCGGGGCGCTGGAGCGCCTTGCGCCCGAGCTCCACGCAATGATCGCCGGCGACGCGCGCGACGCGGTTTTCGCCGCGCTGGACCGCGCAGCCCGCGAGGCGGCTCCGCTGCCGGTGCGCTTTGCGCTGCTCGCCTGGTTTGCGGGCGCCGATTGCGAGGCTGCGTTCTCTGCCCTGGGTAATCGTCTGCGCGCGCCGATGGAGGAGCGCGAGCTCGCGATCCTGGTGTGCCGGTGCCGCGAAGGGATCGCGCAAGCGGCGCATGCGGACGCCGTGGAGCAGCTTGCGCTCCTCAAACGCGCGGACGCCTTCCGCCGCAAAGAGCGATTCGAGGAGCTGCTGCTCGCGGCGCGGCTTGCCGAACCGGAAGTGGTTGCCGGCGCCGGGCGCGCCCGGTCGGCACTGCGCGCAGCGGCTGCCATAAACGCCGGTGCCATCGCGGGCAATGCGGCGTCGCCCTCGGCGATCGCCGCGGCCATCGACGCCGCAAGGCTCGAGGCCGTCGGCCGAGCGATGAAAAGCTAGATGCGCGAGCGCTTCTTCGCCGGGCTCGTGCGCAATATTTCGGCCGGTACCCGCCTCGCGCTTTTCCTCCCGGTGCGCTGGCTCCAGTTCCGCGCGTCGCCCGGCCAGTTTGCGCTGCTCGCGGCCTTCAACCTGCTGGTCTGGTGTGTCTCGAGCACGCTGCAGGCCGGCGGCGGGGTATTCAATCCCGTGGCGCTTGCGGTTTACCTTGCGCAAATTCCATTGCTGTTGCTCGCCGCTCTTTGCCTCGCCACCCTGCGCGGCAACAACGCCCTCACAATCCTTCTCGCCGTGGCGCTGGCTTCCAGCGATCTGGCATTCGAGCTGGCGGGCATGGCCCTGCTGGGCACGCAGGCCGGCCCGGGTGCCCAATTCTACGGATGGCTCGCTTTTCTCGTGTGGGGCTGGCTCGTTGCCTTGAGGGCAGTGGTGGTCTGCACCGGAATTTCATGGCGGCAGATCGGACCTTCCGCGGCCGTCATCACGACGCTCATGCTCGTTGCGGTCTTCATCCTGCCGCGCGCCGAGCTGTGGACGGCGGAACCGGAACGGCTCAGCCAGCCTGCGCTGGTTGGCGAAGAGGCTTTTCATGCGCAAGGCGAGCTGATCGAGCGCCAGCTGGCGGCGATCGAGCCGGGCCGCCCGGGCATCACCGAGCTTTACTTCACCGGTTTTGCCCCGGACGGCAGCCAGGATGTTTTCCTGCGCGAGATGCGCTCGGTCAAGGCGCTGATCGACCGCAGTTTCGATGCCTCGCGACGTTCGATCGCCTTGATCAGCAATCCCGCGACGGCGGCGAGCTACCCGATCGCCACTGCCACAAACCTGCGCAGGACGCTCGCGCACATCGGCTCGAGGATGAATGCGGACGAGGACGTCCTGCTTCTCTATGTGACGGCCCATGGCGACGAGGGATTCGGGCTTTCGGCGCACGCGCCGCCGCTGGACCTGGCGCCCGTCAACCCGACCGTGCTCGCGCGGGCGCTGAACGACGCCGGCATCAAATGGCGCGTGCTCGTGATCTCCGCCTGCTATTCGGGTGGATTCATCGAGCCGCTCAAGGACGATCACACGCTGATCGTCACGGCATCGGCCGCGGACCGGCGGTCCTTCGGCTGCGAGAACGGCAACGACTGGACTTATTTCGGCGAGGCCTACTTCGGCCAGGCGTTTGCGCAGACCAAATCGTTCATCGACGCCTTTCCGGTGGCAGCGCAGGCGGTGGCGCAACGCGAGGCGGCAGAGAAGCTTTCGCCGCCGTCCAACCCGCAGATGTTTGTCGGACGCCGGATTGCGGCCAAGCTGAAGGCGCTTGCGGCTATTCCCTGAACAGCTTTGCGCGCATGTCGGCGTAGCGGCGGTGCAGCTCGTCCGGGTTTGCCGCGCCCATGTTGACCACGGCGTAGCGGTAGCTGCCCAGCCATTTCATCTCCCTCGCCAGGGCCGCGCCGCGCTTGAGATACAGCATCAGCCGCGCCTCGGGAAACTGGCGGGAGACCTGCGACAACGCTTCGCGCGTCGGTTCGGCGGCGAGCGGCTTGCCGTCGAATTTGCGCATCGCGAAGCTCGCCGCATGGCCGAACCGCGGTGATTCGCGCTCGACGCGTGGCGCCTCGCCCACCGCAAGCTCGAGGTTGAGCCGATACAGGTTGATGCCGTCGACGCACTCATAGAGGTACGCCAGCTGGGAAGCCATGCGCGGATTCACTTCTATGAGGTGAATGCGGCCCGACTCCGGATTCCAGATGAATTCGGCGTTGAAGAATCCGTGGCGGTAGCCGATCCCGGTGATGATGCGCTCGGCGAGCAGTATCAGGCGGCTGCGCACATCGGCCGGCACGCGGGAGGGATACTCGAAACTCGCAAACGCCTGGGTGCCCGGATACATGTTCGCGTCGATGATGCCCAGCGTGCTTACGCGGCCTTCGTGCACATAGCCGTCGAGGTTGAGCTGCACTCCCTCGAGCACCTCTTCGGCGATCATGTGGTGGGTGTCCACGCGGCAGTCGGTGTACCAGGACAGCAGGTCGTTGAAAGGTTTCACGAGCCGCTTGATGATGAATTTCTCGAACGGCCAGAACGCAAGGTGGCGCTTGAGCTCGTCGAAGGTGTCGACGCGCCGCGCAAGGACCGAATAGGTGGCTTTGACCGGCTTGACGAAGCAGGGCAACTCGAAGGGCAGGTCGTCGCGCTCCTTGATCCCATAGGGAAAAGCGGCAAAGCGCGGCGTGGCTTCCGGCGCGATCCGCGCGTACCGGGTGCGCGCGTAAAACTTGTGCTGGGCCGTGATGACTGCGCGCGGGTCGTTGCCTGGCAGGCCGAGCTTCTCGGCCAGCACCGCGGCGATCACCGCGCCGAACTGCTCGTTGTTGCTGACGATCCCGTCGATGCGCTCGCGCCGGAAGCGCCGCGCCAGCGCGTTGATATAGGCGAAGACGTCGAAGGTCAGGAGGCGCGCGTTGCCCGGAAAGCGGAAGAGGTCGAAGCCCTCGTGGATGAACTCGTAACGGCCGCGGTACTCGGGCCGGCTGAATTCGAGCCGGTCCCAGTCTTTGGCGAACAGGACGAGGATCTTCTTCATGTGGCCGCCGGGCATAAACTGCGTCGAGGTGATTTCAATTATACGAAGCGCCCCCGCGCGCGCATGCGGAGAATTTCCGCTTGCCTGTGGAATAGTCGCAGGGCTGCGCTGTTCCTTACACTTGCAGAATGCTGACTAAATCAATTTGGCAATGAACCAGGCGAGGACCGTCAGCACAAGGGTGCTCGCAAGCGGCAGGAGGTATGTCCGGCCGCGGATCGTGAAGCGCATGTCTCCGGGCATGGCTCCTACGCCGAAGCGGCGCGCAAGCCAGGGCATCGCGGCAGCAAATACGATCAGCGCGAGGAGGGTGGTGAGGAGCCATTTGAGCATCGGTTCAGGATAAACTGCCGCTCCCCACACAGCAAACCGCGCAAACATATGATCGAACTGCACACATGGACCACGCCGAACGGCCGCAAGGTGTCGGTGATGCTCGAGGAGTGCGGTCTGCCGTATTCGGTCCACAAGGTAAACATCGGCCAGGGCGAGCAGTTCAAGCCCGAGTTCCTTTCCATCAGCCCGAACAACCGCATTCCCGGCATCGTCGATCCCAACGGGCCGGACGGAAAGCCGCTGAAGCTGTTCGAGTCCGGCGCGATCCTCGTCTACCTCGCGGGCAAGACCGGCAAGTTCCTGCCGGCTTCGACGCGCGGAAAATACATCGCGCTGCAGTGGCTGATGTTCCAGATGGGCGGCGTGGGGCCGATGTTCGGCCAGGCGCACCATTTTCTGCGCGCGGCACCCGAGCAGGTGCCTTACGGCATCAAACGGTATACGGATGAAACGCGCCGCCTGTACGGCGTGCTCGACAAGCGTCTCGCGGAAGCGGCCTACCTCGCCGACGAATATTCGATCGCCGATATCGCGACTTTTCCGTGGATCGCGCGGCACGAGTGGCACAAGGTGGACCTTGCCGAATTCCCGAACGTGAAGCGCTGGTACGACACGATCAACCGCCGCCCGGCGGTGGTGCGGGGCATGGCGGTGCCTGCGTAGTCAGTCCAGTTTCGCACCGGTCTCCTTGACCAGCTTCGCCCATTTGACGAGATCGGCGTGCATGTACCTGGCGAACTCCTCGGGCGAGTTGCCGACGGGCTCGGAACCATCTGAAAGAATGCGCTCGCGGATGTCGGGCTGGTTCAGGATCTTCACTATCTCGGCGTGAAGCTTCGCGAGGATCGGAGCGGGTAGCTTGGCCGGCGCGATGATCCCGTACCACCCGACCACCTCGAACCCGGGCAGCGCCTCGGCAACCGCGGGCAGATCCGGGAGCGCCGCGATCCGTTTGGGCGTGGTGACCGCAAGCCCGCGCAGCTTGCCCGAGCGCACCAGGGTCTGCGCGGCCTGGATGCCGGCAAAATTGTAGTGGTACTGGCCGCCGACCAGGTCGGCCAGCGCCGGTCCCGAGCCCTTGTACGGAACGTGCGCTGCCTTCACGCCGGCCATCTGGTTGTAGAGCTCCCCCGCGAGGTGCCCGCCGCTGCCGATGCCCGCCGAGCCGAAGTTGAGCGCGGTCTTGGTCCCCCGCGTCCATTCGACGAACTGCGCGAGCGTCTCCACCGGCGTGGACGGATGTACGACCAGCATGAGTCCGGCGGACGTGAGCTGCGTAATCGGCGTGAAGTTGTTTACGGGATGGTACGGAAGCTTCGCATTCAGCGCCGCGTTGAC
>JANMXB010000727.1:0-12634 GCA_031380765.1 Pseudomonadota bacterium
GCCTAGTCTACCGAACGCGCGCAGCCGGGCCAGTCAAACGTATTGATCGACCCAATCGCTGCGCCCTATCGCTCGTTCTGTCAAACGGGCCCGCTATGGTCGTCATATCCGATTTCCTCAAGCAAGGTCGAAAAGCAGGACCTCTGCGCCTTTGCCTTTCTCGAGCACGATCTGGGCAACCTCGGTGGCCTTCAAGGCGTCGCCCGCCTCGAGCGGCGTGCCGTTGACCGTAACCTTTCCGAGGGCCACGTGTACGTAGGCCTTGCGCCCCGGCTTCATGGCATGCACGGCCCGCTCTTCGCCGTCGATCAGGGCAGCGTAAAGGTCCGCGTCCTGGTGGATCTTCAGCGAGCCGTCGCGACCGTCACCCGACGCGAGCAGCCGCAGCCTGCCGCGCTTCGAGCCCGCGTCGAAATGGGTCTGCTCGTATTCGGGCGGAATGTCGCGCACGTCCGGCTCGATCCAGATCTGCAGGAGGTGCGTCGGCGCGGTTTCGTGGCTGAATTCGCTGTGCCGCACGCCGCTGCCTGCGCTCATGCGCTGGACGTCCCCGGGAAGGATCGTCGATCCGTTGCCCATCGAGTCCTTGTGCGCAATGGCCCCCTCGAGCACATAGGTGATGATCTCCATGTCGCGATGGCCGTGCGTGCCGAATCCCTGCCCGGGGGCGATGCGGTCGTCGTTGATGACGCGCAGCGGACCGAAGCCCATGTGCTCGGGATCCTGGTAATCGGCGAACGAAAAGGTGTGGAATGAGCGCAGCCACCCGTGGTCCGCATAGCCCCGCTCGCTGCTTTTGCGCAGTTGGATCATGATTTCTCCAGGGCATTCTCCTGCCCGCGCCCGGCGATTTCCTGCTTTGCAAGCTCCTCCTGCACCTGCGCCATGTCGACTTCCCTGGCCCTGGCGATCAAATCGCCGAATGCGCCCGCCGGCAGCGCGCCGGGCTGGGAGTAGAGGATCACCTTGTCGCGGAACACCATCAGCGTCGGGATCGAGCGGATGTCGAATGCGGCCGCGACTTCCTGCTCTTCTTCGGTGTTCACTTTGGCGAATACTATGTCCACATGGGTGTCCGACGCTTTCTCGAAGACCGGGGCGAATCCCCGGCACGGTCCGCACCACGGCGCCCAGAAATCCACGATCACCATGGGATTGCCCATGACGACCTGCTCGAAATTGTCCTTGGTAAGCTCCACGGTCGCCATGACTGCTCCTGATGCGCGAAACCTCAATGTTACTCCCCGCGAACCGCCAGCCTCGGTAACCCGCCTCACAGATCCCCTATGAAGAGGTACATCGGACGCTTTGCGCCTTCGCCTACCGGAGCGCTGCATTTCGGCTCGCTCGTGGCCGCGCTCGGCAGCTATCTCGATGCGCGCGCCCAGGCAGGCGACTGGATCGTGCGCATCGAAGATGTCGACCAAGCGCGCACGCAGCGAGGCGCGGCGGCTGCGATTCTTGCGACGCTGGAGCAATGCGGATTCCAATGGGAGGGTCCCATCGCCTTTCAGAGCCGGCGTACCGGCTTGTATCGCGCGGCATTCGAGCGCCTGGTGGCCGGGCACGCTGTCTACGCTTGCGCATGCACCCGCAAGGAGATCGCCGATTCGGCGCTCGGGATCGACGGCGCGCGAATCTACCCCGGGACCTGCCGGCACGGCATCGCCGCAGGCAAAGCCGCGCGCGCATTCCGTGTCCGCACGGACGACGCGCCGATAGAGTTCGCCGATCGCGTTCAAGGTCCGGTCCGCCAGAGTCTCGCAAGCGAGGTTGGGGACTTCGTCCTGTTGCGCGCGGATGGCTATTTTGCGTACCAGCTCGCAGTGGTGGTCGACGACGCGGACCAGCAGGTCACCGACGTCGTGCGCGGCGCCGATCTCCTCGATTCGACCGCGCGCCAGATCCATCTGCAGCGACTCCTCGGCTATCCGACGCCGGGCTATCTGCACCTGCCGGTGGCAGTGAATGCGAACGGCGAGAAACTCTCCAAGCAGACCGGTGCCCGCCCCGCAAGCGCGGCCGACCTTCCCCTCGCGTTTGCATTTCTCGGCCACGCCCTGCCCCGCGGGCTTACGCAGGCACCAACGGCAGAGCAGCTGGCCTGGGGCATCGCGCACTGGGATGTCGCCCATGTGCCTGCAGCGCGCACTATTGCTCGCGTCGCTCCGGAAGATTAACCGCGAGCACGGCGAGGACCACGCAGACGAGCGCGGCGTATTCCTGCACGCTCGGCCGCTCGCCGAGGAACACGAACCCGCAGAGCACGCCGACGATCGGCACCGACAGCACGCTGATGGAGGAAACCGTCACCGAGACGGTCGAGGCGATTTTGAACCAGGCCCAGTAGGCGAAAGCGAAGGCGATGAAGATGTTGTAGCCGAGCGCCAGCCACGCCGCCGTGCCCACCGGACGCCACGCATTGGTCTCGAAGATCACGGTGCCGAGGACGACCGGCAGGCCGCCGACGAACATGGTCCACGCGGTGAACGTGCCCATGGGCAGGCCAAGCGGCCAGCGCTTTTGCAACACCGTGCCGATGGCCCAGGAGAAGGCCGCGCCAAGCGCGAGCGATGCGCCCAGCGGCGCCCGCCCGATCACCATGAGGTCCTCGCCGATCAGCAGGGCCATGCCGGTCATGCCGAGCAGCAGCGCGCCGATCTTGCGCGCGGTGATTTTCTCGCCGAGCAGCCAGGCCGACAACGGCACCGACCACACCGGCATCGTGAACGCGAGGATCGCCGCGCGGCCCGAAGGAATCATCGTGAGTCCGAACGCGACCATCATGTTCCAGCAGGTCACGTTGAAGAACGCGAGGATTGCGAGCTTCCCCCACAAATGCCTCGGCACGCGCAGGTCGTTGCGTGCGGCACAGGCCACGCCGAACAGGAGGAGCGACCCGAACACTATGCACAGGCTCCTGAAGATCCACGGCGTGAAATCGGCCAGTGCGACCTTCATGGCCGTCCAGTTGAACCCCCACGCGAAAGTGAGGCCCGCGAGCGTCCACCACAACGACCTCGGCATCCGATGGTGGCTGGTCGGCGTCATCGGGTGCCCCGGTTCGGGATGATGACGGTCGCGATCGCCGCGGACACCAGCACCAGCGCCGCATAGTCCTGCCACGCCGGCACTTCGCCGAGGAACAGCATCCCGCTGAACACGCCGACCACGGGAATCATCAACGACGAAAGGCCCGCCACGCCCGCCGTAGCGCGGTCGACGATCTTGGTCCACGCCCACCAGCCGAAGATGAACACGAGGAACATGTTGTAGAGCACGCCCAGCGCCGGCCACAGGCTCACGCCGTGCAGGTCCATCACCTGGTCGCGCTCGAACAGATAGGCGAGGAGAAAGATCGGGATCCCGCCGACGAGGCCCATCCACCCTGTGAACGAAGCGATCGGCAAGTCCACCGGCAACCGCTTTTGCAGCACGGTGCCCATCGCCCAGACGAATGCCGAGCCCAGCATGAGGAGTACGCCCGAGAAGCCGCCCCCCGTGCCGGGTGCGTCCTTCAAAACGAGAATGACCACGGCCGAGAGGCCAAACGCAAGGCCCGCAAGCCTGCGCGCCGTGAGCGCCTCGCCGAGAATCGCCCACGAAAGCAGCACGCTCCACACCGGCATCGTGTAGTGAAGGATCACCACGCGTCCGGATGGAAGGAGCGGCAGCGCGAGCATCATGAAGAAGTTCTGCAGCGATACCGTAAAGAAGGCGATCAGCGCAATCCTTCCCCACTGGCCCTGCGGCACCCGGATCGGCAGGCCGCGCGCGCGCGCGATCGCAAGCAGGCCGACAAAGGCGGCGAGAAAACACAGGCTGCGGAAGAACCAGGGCGGCACCTCGGTGATCACGACTTTGAGCACCGTCCAGTTGAAGCCCCAGATCAGCGTTAGCGCCACGAGCATCGAGTAAAGCGAGCGCGGCAGCACATCCGGTCCTGCCGCACCGCCCGACGCGGCACGGGTCGTACCGCCGCTCAACGCGCGACCCGCACCGGCATGCTCTTCATTCCACGGAACACCATCGAGTTGATCCACTCGGGTTCGCCTGCGAATTCCATGCTGCGAAAGTGCCGCGCGGCCGCGGGGATGGCGATCTCGCCCTCGAGCCGTGCCAGCGGGAATCCGAGGCAGATGTGCAGGCCGAATCCGAAGGTGAGGTGCGCAATGCCATCCCGGTCGAGGTCGACGCGGTCCGGGTCCGGATAGGCACGCGGGTCGCGATTCGCGGCGTTGAGCATGATGAACACGCGGTCGCCCGCCTTGAGCGTCTTGCCGTGCAACTCGTGCTCGACCCCGACGATGCGCACCTGGGCGCCGCTCGGCCCGTCGTAGCGCTGCATTTCCACCCCGGCGGGCGCGCCGAGGCCCGGGTCGGCGCGCAGCTTCTGCCTTTGCGCGGGAAAAAGGATCAGCGAGCGCGTGGAATTGGCGATGTGGTTCGTGGTCGTCTCATGCCCTGCGAAGAGCAGCAGGATGCAGGTGGCCACCAGCTCGTCTTCAGACAGCCGGTCGCCGTTGTCCTCGAGATGCACGAGTTCGGAGAGCAGGTCCTTGCGCGCCTTTGCGCGCCGATCGCGGATCATGGCGCGGAAGAATTCCGCCATCTCGTGCGTCGCCGACTCGGCGATATCGTATTTCTCGGGCGAGGTGCGCGAGCTGCCGATGAAAAGCGCCATGTCGTCGGACATGCGCTTGACGCGCGCGAGCTCGGTGCGCGGCACGCCCAGCATGTCCATGATCACCAGCGCCGGCAGCGGCCCCGCGAAGGCCGCGATGAAATCGAATTCCTCACGCTCGCCGATCTCATCCAGCAGCATCGTGGCGAGGCTCTCGATGTTCGGCCGCATGTCGCGCATCGACTTGAGGTGGAACACTTTCGAAGTCAGGCGACGCAGGCGCGTGTGGTCGGGCGGGTCGAGGAACACCATCCACAGTGACAGGTAACGGATGATGTCGCCGATCTTCGCGGCTTCGGCGCCCGGCATCGACGCGAAAAACGGCCGCAGGCGGTCGGAGGACATTTCCTTGTCCAGGCACACCCGTTTTACGTCCTCGTAGCGGGTGAGCACCCACGACTTGATGCGCGGGCTCCAGTGCGCCGGATCCTCGTCCTGCATGCGGCGGAAAAGCGGGAAAGGATTGGCGAGGTACTCCAGCTGGTCGGGCTGGAATTCGACCGGCGAGTCGGCGATATCCAAGGCGCTACTCCTTTTCAGCATTCGAGGTGACGAGCCAGACGCCCGCCACGGTGACCGCCATGCCCAGCGCGGCCCATGGGGTGTAGGCCTCGCCGAACACCATCCAGGCGAGGATCGCGGTGACCGGCGGGCAGAGATAGATGAGGCTCGCCACTGCGGTGGCCTTGCCGCGGCGGATCAGCGCGAACAGGAGGAACACCGCGCCCAGCGACAGCCCGAACACCATCCACCCGAGCGCGACCATGAACTGGATCGTCCACTGGACCTCGAGCGAATCGAACAGCAGCGCCAGCGGCGCGGTGACGATGAACGCAGCCAGGAATTGCAGCAAGGAATTCGTGCGCATGTCCACATGCGCGCAATGGCGCTTCTGGTACAGCGTGCCGTACGTGATGCAGATAAGCCCGACAGTGGCCGAAAGCGCGCCGCCCCATGTAACCGCCCCGAGCGACATCTTGTTCCAGACGACGACCATCACGCCGAGAAACCCGAGGACCAGGCCGGCCCATTGCCGCCGCGAGGCGCGCTCGTCGACCATGTGCCCGGAGAGGAATGCGGTCAGGATCGGCTGCAGACCGACGATCAGCGCGGCCACGCCAGCGGGCATGCCCAGGCTGATTGCGACGAACACGCCGCCGAGGTAGCCGGCCTGGATCAGCGCGCCGGCCACCATGACATGCCCCGCCTCGGCGCGCGTCGCGGGCCAGGCCGCGCGCGCAACCCAGCACACCGGGAACATGAGCGCGACGACGCACGCGTAGCGCAGCGCGAGGAAAGTGAGCGGCCCGCAAAAGGGCAGCCCGAGCTTGGCGCCGATGAAACCGGAGCTCCACAGCAGGACAAAAAGTCCCGGAATGGCGAGGCCGAAAACCGGCGGGGAGTGGGCAGCCGGCACGGCGGGCGCAGTCATGGCGGTATTGTTGCCGCTTTCGGCGCAGGCGTCCGGGGCGTTTCGACCTCGCTTGAGCTGAGGCTGTTCGAGTTTCAAACGAAGCGCTCACTAACTTCTCAGACGTTGCCTGAGGGATTGAACATTTCTTAATTTTAAACAGCCTCTTATGCTCGTCTTAAAATTCTCTTGACGCACTGCACCAATCGGCCTAATATGCCGATTGTTGCGACGCACAAAGCGCTCGCAGACCCCCAAGACCGAATTGCAGCCGAATTACTTTTTTACCACCCAACTTAAGGAGTTGATCATGTACGTAACCCCCGAGCAGATCACTGCCGCAACCAAAACGAACGTCGAATCCGTCCTCTCGATCGCAGCCGCGCAATTCGCTGCGGTGGAAAAACTGGCCGGCCTGCAGACCGCCGCGTTCAAGTCAATGTTCGAAGACTCGATCGCCAATGCCCGCGCCCTCGCCGGTGCCAAGGATGTGCAGGAGGTCTTGAGCCTGCAGCAGACTTTCGCCCAGCCCGCCGTCGAGAAAGCGGTTGCCTACTCGAAGAGCGTGTACGCGATCGCCGTCGAAGCCAACACGGAGCTGTCGAAGTTCGCCGAGGCGAAAGCCACCGAACTGAACCAGAATTTCGTGTCGCTGCTGGACAAGGCGAGCAAGAACGCCCCGGCCGGCTCGGACGTCGGCGTCGCCGCGGTCAAGTCGATGCTGTCGGCGGCCAATTCGGCCTATGACACCTTCAGCAAAGCCGCCAAGCAAGCCACCGAAATCGCCGAAGCCAATGCCTCGGCCGCAACGGAAACGATGAAGGGCTTCGCAAAAGCAAAAAAAGTCGCGTAAGCGCTAAGAAGCCGGCCCCGCGCCGGATCGTTAGCGCCGTGCGATCGAGGCCCCTGGCCAAGAAGCGCACTGCGAAACCGGCGAACAAGCCGGTGCCCAAGGCCGTAGCCAAGGCCAAGGGCAAAGCGAAAAAGAAATAGAAGGGCAGAACCCCGCCACGGCGGGGTTTTGCGTTTCTACTCGAGGGTTTCCTTGTACGGGTGCCCGCGCCGTTCTATGTCAGCGCGAATCTCGCGCATCGCCTCGGCGACCTCGGCAGGATCGCCGCGCACGCCAAGCTCGATATGGGCGCGGCTGCCGTCCTTGCCCATCGTCGGCAGCGAAAACAGCTTGAGCTTCTTCCACTTCGCCTCGATCCCGTACATGAGGTCGGAAAGCATGCTCTCGCCCGCCTCGAAGACGAAGATCGATTCCTCTTTGAGTGCGTGCGTGTTATGCAGGTGGGCGTAACGATTGTCGAGCACCCATTCGATCATCGGCCACGCCATCTGCGGGAAACCGGGCACAAAATGATGATTGCGCATCGAGAAGCCCGGCACGCGGTTCACCGGGTTGGGAATGATCTCGGCGCCGGCGGGGAACTCCCCCATCTTCAGGCGCTGCGGCGTGGTTTGCGCGCCGAAGCGGCCGCGGATTTCCGCCTCCGCCTGGGAATGCAGAACGAGCGGCACGCCCAGTGCGTCGGCGCAACACTGGCGCGTATGGTCATCCGGCGTGGCGCCGATTCCGCCATAGCTGAACACCACGTCGTCCGAGGCGAACGTGCGCGCGAGCACTTCGGTCAGGCGCGGCGGATCGTCCGCCAGATATTCGCAGAACGCCAGGCGAAGTCCGCGTTTCGCCAGAGCCGCGACCAGCACGCTGAAGTGCTTGTCCTGGCGTTTGCCGACGAGGATCTCGTCGCCGATGATGAGTGCTCCGAATCCCATTTAACTCGTCCCGTGGTTCGTGCCCAACGCTACGCGAAGCGGCGCCGGCACTCAAGCGCTTCGCAGACTTGACATCCAATCTTGACACCTCCCTCCCGCGAACTTAGGCTTGATTGCATGTCAACCGTCACCGTTCCGACGACGTGCTGGGAATGCTCCACCCTATGCGGCGCGCTTGCCCGGGTCGACAACGGGCGCGTGACCCGCATCGATCCGAATCCGGCCCATCCGGCTTCGCGCGGCGCCTTCTGCGTGAAAGGCATCCGTGGCCTGTCCGAACTCACCTATGGCGCAAAGCGCCTTATCCATCCCTTGCGCCGCGTCGGCGAGCGCGGCTCGAATCGCTGGGAAGAGATTTCGTGGACAGCCGCGCTCGATGAGATCGCCGAAGGCTACACCGCCGTGCGCGAGAAACACGGTCCCCTTTCGCTCGCCGGTGCAGTCGGCGGCGCCTTCTTTTCGCGCGGACCCATCGTCGCGCTGATGCTGCGCGCGATGGGCTCGCCCAATTTCCTCATCAACCAGGACCTGTGCGGCGGATGTCGCGCCGTCTCCGACCTGGTGACCGGCCTTGCGATCCAGAACGGCGAAGACGTCGAGCACGCGAGCACCGTGCTCATGGTCGGCGCGAATCCGCACGCTGCCAACCCGGTGCAATGGGCGCGCATCAAGGAAGCGAAGGCGCGCGGATCGAAAATCGTCGTCCTCGATCCGATGAGGTCGGAGGCGGCGAAGATCGCCGACCTGTGGCTGCGGCCGCATCCCGGCACCGATGCGGCCATCGCGCTTGCGATGATGCATGTGCTGATCGCGGAGGATCGGCATGACAAGGCCTTTATCGCGCAGTGGACGCGCGGTTTCGACGCGCTGGCCGAGCGCGTGCTCGCATGGACGCCGGAACGCGCAGCCGGGGTCAGCGGCGTGCCCGCGGAGCGCATCCTCGCCGCCGCGCGCGCCTACGCGGAAGGTCCTTCGGCCTTCGTATCGGGCCACGGCATCGATGCCGTCACCAACGGCGTGCAGACATTCCGCGCCTTCCACTGCCTGGTTGCGATCAGCGGGAACCTGGATCGCCGCGGCGGCAATCGGCGCGCGAAGCGGCCACTGGGATTCAGGAATTATCTGGACGTGATCCACGATCCGGCATTTCAGCTGCCGCCCGAAGTTGCTGCGCAAACGCTCGGCGCGGAGCGCTTTCCGCTCTGGGCCGGTCCGAAGGGCTGGCAAACCGCCTGCCACAATCCCACAGTCATCGAAGCAATCCTCACCGGCAAGCCCTACCCGGTGCGGGCGATGTATGTATCGGGCGTGAACATCGTGGTCACCTACCCCAACACGCAGCGCACGATCGAAGCGCTGCGCGCGCTCGATTTCCTCGCGGTGGCCGCGCACAGCATGAATCCGACCGCTGCGCTGGCCGACATCGTCCTGCCCAAGACCACGACGCTCGAAGAGGAAGACATCTCGATCAACGCGCACGGGCCCTGCGTGACCTGGACCGCGGCGCTCGCGGCCCGGGTCGGCGAGGCGCGCCCCGACGTCGAGATCGCGGCCGGTATCCTCGAGAAAATGGCGGCGCGCGGCGCCGCCGATCCGAAACTGATGCCCTGGCGCACGCAGCGCGAGTTCAACAGCTTCCTCGTAAAAGGCACCGGCCTCGACCTGGAAGCCATCGCGCGCGATGGCTATGCAACCTTCGACTATGCCCTGGGCGATTTCGCCAGCCAGGTGTTCAAGACCCCGAGCGGCAAGGTCGAGCTCTGGTCACAGCGCATGGCCGATGCGGGCCTCGATCCATTGCCGGATTACGTGCCCACCGGCGCGTCCGGCGAAAACGACCCGGCGTATCCATTCACGCTCCAGACCGGCCTGCGCGAGAAAACCTATCACCACTCGCGGTTCCGCGAGCAGGCTTGGGCGCGCAAAGTGTCTCCCGATCCGCTCGTCCGGATCCACCCGGACACCGCGCGGTTGCTCGGCATCGCGGACGGCGACTGGGTGAAAGTCGAAACGCCGCGCGGCGCCGGCGCCTGCCGTTTGAAAGCGTCGGTGACCGACGCGACCGCAGCGGGGGTGGTGGCCACAGGCATGGGCTGGTGGCTGCCCGAGGCGCCGGGGCCTGAATTCGGCGCGCTGGACATCAACATCAATTCCGCGCTGAGCTACGCCGGGCCTTACGATCCGGCCAGCGGATCGGCCGATACTCGCGGCGTGCCTTGCCGCATCGTGCGCGCCTAGCCTCTGCGCGCACGGCGCTCAGCCGGGCCGGGCCGCGGCCTGGATCACTTCGCCTTCAATCACCTCCCCCTTGACCGGCGTTCCGCGCAATTCGCGCAACGCGGCCAGGCAGAAGTGAATGAACGCAAGCGCGAACAGCATCGGCGCGAATATCCCGATCACCGGTACGTAGACCACCAAACCGAGGACCAGTCCGAGCTTGTAAAGGCCGGCCCGGCGCGTCGAGAAAATGTTTCGCATCTCCTCGGCGCTTGCGTGGGCTGCGAGCGCATCGTAGCGCAGGAGTTTCTGGTTGACCCAGCCCATGACGGCTGCCTGCGCGACGGCCCACAGCGGCCACACGAGCAGCAGAGGCAGCGTGGCGAGGAAAAGGAGCGCCAGGCCGCACAGCGCAACCAGCGCGTTCCACACGCTGCCCGCGGTTCCACCGCCGCTCTTGCGCAGCAGGTTCGGATAATGGCGCGCCGCGACGTGATCCACCATCGCATCCATTCCAAAAATACCGAGAATGATCAGCGCGGTCAGGTACACCATCGGGACGATGAGAACGAAGAGCATCAGGTTCGCCGAAACGATCGCGATTGAAGACAAGTCGAACGGGACGTAGGTCACCAGCGGCTGCACGAGCCGGCTCAGCTGCATCGCGATCCAGCCCGCGGCGCCGGTCCAGAAGACCCAGGCGGCTGCGCCCCAGAAGATCAGCGACACCAGCACCGGCCACACCATCAGCCACAGCATGCGCGGGTTGAACAAGCTCACGATCGCGAGGAAGAGGGATTTGCCGATGCTCACCATGGCGCCGATGCTAACATTCGTGCGCCGTACTCTTTGTGGGACAACGCACCTTGAACCGCAGCCTGATCCTGGGTTCCCGTGGCGGCTGGTCGCTCGTGGCGGGTCCGCAGGAGCTGGTCACGCTGGTGAAGATTTGAGGGGCGAATTTCTACCCTGCAAGCGCCTTCACATTCAAACCGACGACTTTTCTGAACCCGGCGTCTCCGGAAGCTGCCAAAGAATCTGAAAATCGAGCGGGTCACGCCCGATCGACTGCCTGCCGGTTGGCGCGACCTTGGGGCGCGTGAGCAACTACAGGCCATTGGCACCGCCTGGGCCCGACGCAGGTTGAGCGCGGTGCTGGCAGTTCCGAGCGTGGTCATTCCGAACGAAACAAACTACCTGCTCAACCCCCTGCACTCCGCGCCAGGATCGCTATTGGCAAGTCGGAGGCGTTCGTCACTGATTTACGGTTGAAAAGGAAATGAGATAGGTATCGGAGAATTCTATCTGAGCTAGCGGATCGCCTGCCAGAGCTTGGCGAGGCGCTTGACCGAGACCGGCACCGGCGTGCGCAGCTCCTGCGCGAACAACGACACGCGCAACTCTTCGAGCAGCCAGCGGAACTGGGCGATCTCGTCGGTCATCGCGCCCTGCTTCATGCGCGCCGCCGCTTCGCGCTGCCACGCCGACTGCAGCGGCGCGAATTCGGCGAGCAGGCGTGCGTCGCGCGCAGGGTCCGCGCGTAATTTGTCCAGGCGCAGCCCCGCGCCCTTGAGATAGCGGGGAAAGTGCTGCAGACGCTCGTAGGGCGCCTGCGCAAGGAAATGCGGCTCGAGCAGGCGCGCGATCTGCTGCTTCACGTCTTCGGCCGGAATCGGAAAGGCCTTGGCCGCGGTGACCAGGCGCTTCTGAAGCTCACGCTGCTCGGCCAGGATCGCGGTGGCCAGGCGCATGATCTCCTGCGCGATCAGCGTGAAGCGATTCCTGCCCTCCGCCACGCGCGCGGCGAAATCCTTCGCGGTCATCGGTTGGGATTCGACCAGAAACGTACGGTCGATCGCCGCGGAAATGACATCCTCTTTCAACGGACCCAGCGCCGGATCGCGCGACAGCGTTTTCTCGAGATCGCGGATGCGCTCCCTGAACGCGATCGAAAGCAGGCGCCGTACGCCGCCGCGGTGCAGGTCTTTGGCGTTCTCGGGCGAGTCGACGACCTGCAGCGTGACCGCGTCGCCCGCATCGACCAGCGCCGGATAACCCACGAGCGTATGTCCGCCGCGCTCGAGCTCCATCATTTCTTCGAGGTCGCCAAACGTCCATCCCGTGAACTTCTCTCCTTCGGGCATGGGTGCCTCGTCCTGCAGCACGGCTTCGGTCTCTTCGCGCAGCGCAGTCTTCAGCTCGGCGAGGTTGCGGCCCAGCGCAAGCTGGCGGCCGTGCTCGTCGACGACGAGGTAGTTCATCGAAAGGTGCGGCGGCGCCGAGTCCGGGCGGAAGGCGTCGAGGGGCACGTCGAGATTCAGCTCGGCGCGGATATGGCGCGCGATCGCCGTCGTCAGCGGCACGTCCGAAGGCTTCGCCGCCGCCACGAAGCTTTCCGCGAAGTCGGCGAGCGGCCCCAGCTTGTGGCGCAGCCGTTGCGGGATCGACTTGGCGAGCGTCTGCACCTTGTCCTTCAGCAGCCCCGGCACCAGCCAGTCGGTGCGCGCTGCGCTGACCTGGTTGAGCAGCGCGACCGGCAC
>JANMXB010000697.1:0-13262 GCA_031380765.1 Pseudomonadota bacterium
GCACCCGATCCGACTTTCGCTTCGATGGCGTGGCTCTACGACGGAATCAAGCTGCCCGCCTAGGCGGGCTCGTTACTGCGTCCAGGCAGTCGGGTTACTGCTTGACGATCTCCAGCAAGTCCACTTCGAACACGAGCGTGGCGCCGGGCTTGATCACCGGCGGCGCGCCGCGGTCGCCGTAGGCAACGCCGGCCGGGCAGGTGAGGCGGCTCTTGCCGCCCACTTTCATCATCTGCACGCCCTCGGTCCAGCACTTGATCACGCCGCCGAGCGGAAAGGTTGCCGGCTCGCCGCGACGCACCGAGCTGTCGAACACGGTGCCGTCCATCAGCGTGCCGTGATAGTGGACTTTCACGGTATCGGCGGCGGTGGGCGAAGCGCCGGTGCCTTCTTTCAGGGATTTCACGATTGCGCCGGATGCGGTTTTTCTGGCTCCGGCTTCGGCGGCGGCCTTCGCCAGGAAAGCGTTGGCCCCGGTCTTTTCCTTCTCCGCGCCCGCGGCGGCGCGCGCCTCGGCCATCGGCTGGATTTTGGGGCCGAAGGTTTGCATGTCCACTTTCAGCGGGCGCTTGAGCACGCCGTCCGAAATACCTGACTTGATGATCTCCAGTTCCGCTTCGGTCAGAGCGAAGTCGCCGAGGGACTGGCTCACCGCCACGCCCAGCGCGTAGAGCGTTTTGTCCTTGTCGCTCACGGGATCCGCCGCCCGCGCGCATCCGATGCCGATCACTGCCAAAAGACAAAATACGGTGTTTCTCATTCGTTACTCCTGTGATGGGAAGCGCAATGCGCTCATTTTAACTTGGTGCGGGAGCGCACCGACCGTCCCGCGCGGGGTGCTACAAAGTGTTACACGGTGTGTTTGCGCACATATGGCGCAACCCGCTATAAAGGCTGCTCCCTGCCAGTAAAAAGCCCGACCGAAAGGCATCGCCATGCCAGCATCGTCTCCGTACGCAAACCGTCCTTTCCTGTGGCGCCGCTGGCCATGGCTGGCGGCGGTCGTCCTGATTGCCGTGGCGGCGGGCGCGTACTACTACTTCCACCCGAGCAGCTCGCAACCGCAAGCCGGAGCTCCGGCGGACGCCAAAGGCAAGGGAAAGGGCCGCGGCAAGGGCGGCGACCGGCCGATGCCCGTCGTCGCGGCGACGGTGAAGACCGGCGACGTGAATGTCTACCTCGCCGGCCTCGGGACGGTAACCCCGGTGGCCACGGTGACGGTGAGAAGCCGCATCGACGGGCAGCTCATGCGCGTGCTGTTTCGCGAGGGCCAGGTCGTGCGCGCGGGCGATCTGCTTGCGGAGATCGATCCGCGTCCCTATCAGGTGCAGCTCGCCACCGCGGAGGGCCAGATGGCGCGCGATCAGGCGCTGCTCAAGAATGCCCTGATCGACGCGGAGCGCTATCGCGTGCTCCTGAAGCAGGATTCGATCGCGAAGCAGCAGGTCGATACCCAGGAAGCGCTGGTCCGCCAGTACGAGGCGACGGTGAAAATCGACCAGGCGGCGATCGATACCGCAAAGCTGCAGATCGCATACACGCGGATCACCGCCCCGGTCAGCGGCCGGCTGGGGTTGCGCCAGGTCGATCCCGGCAACATGGTGCGCGCCGGCGACGCGAACGGCCTCATCGTGATTACCCAGCTGCAGCCGATCGCGGTGGTGTTCACCATTCCGGAAGACAGCCTTCCGCCCGTGATGGCGAAGCTGCGCGCCGGCGAAAAACTGCCGGTCGACGCCTACGACCGCGCCGACAAGGTGAAGCTGGCCTCCGGCATGCTGCTCACCGCGGATAACCTCATCGACCCGGCTACCGGCACGGTCAAGCTGAAGGCGCAGTTTGCCAATTCAGACAACGCGCTGTTTCCGAGCCAGTTCGCCAACGTGCGCATGCTGGTGGACGTCAAGCGCGGCGCCACGCAGGTTCCCACGGCTGCCGTGCAGCGCGGCACCCCGGGAACCTTCGTTTACGTGGTCGGATCGGATAGTGCGGTCACGGTGCGCAAGGTTCAGCTCGGACCCGCGCAGGGCGAGGTCGTTGCCATCGAATCCGGCCTCACGCCCGGCGAGGTGGTCGTGGTGGATGGCGCGGACAAGCTGCGCGAGGGCGCCAAGGTCGACGTGACCGGCAGGGATGGCGCTCCGGGCAAAGGCGGCGCGCGCAGGAGCGACGGCGCGGCCAAGGGCGGTGGTGGCGCAGAGCGCAGGCAAGGTGGCGGGGCCGAAGGCGCCGCGCCCGCCCCTGCGCCGGGCGCCGCTCCCGCATCTCCGGCCGCGCCCGCAACGCAAAGCACCCCACCCGCAGGCGGGCAGGGCCCCTCGTCGGGAATGTCCCCTGAGGATCGCGCCAAGCGCTGGGCGGAGGTCAATGCCCGGATCGAGCGGGGCGAATTCGGCGAGGAGATCAAGAAGCTGCCCGAGGACGAGCGCAGGCAGCGCATGCGTGAATTGCGCCAGCAGCGCGACGGTGCGGGCGGTTCGGCGGGCCGGACCCCGAAGTAGGCCTGCCGGCCGCGGCAAAGATGAACCCCTCGCGCATTTTCATCCTCCGGCCGGTGGCCACGTCGCTGTTCATGCTCGCCATCCTGCTTGCCGGAGCCGTCGCGTATCGCGTGCTGCCGATTTCGGCGCTGCCCGAGGTCGACTACCCGACCATCCAGGTGGTCACGCTATATCCCGGCGCGAGCCCGGACGTGATGACCTCTTCCGTCACCGCACCCCTCGAGCGCCAGTTCGGCCAGATGCCCGGGCTGAACCAGATGTCCTCCACGAGCTCGGGCGGCGCCTCGGTGATCACGCTGCAGTTTTCGCTGGAGTTGAAGCTCGACGTTGCCGAGCAGCAGGTGCAGGCGGCAATCAACGCGGCCACCAACCTGCTGCCCTCCGACCTGCCGGTGCCGCCGATCTACAGCAAGGTCAATCCGGCCGACGCGCCGATCATCACGCTCGCCGTCACCTCGAAGACCATGCCGCTGCCGCGCGTGCAGAACCTGGTGGACACGCGCATCGCGCAGAAGATTTCCCAATTGCCCGGCGTCGGGCTGGTGAGCATCGCCGGCGGCCAGCGCCCGGCAGTGCGCATCCAGGCCAATCCCAAGACGCTCGCCGCCTACGGGCTGTCCCTCGAGGACCTGCGAATAGCCATATCGAACGCCAACGTCAACCAGGCCAAAGGCAGTTTCGACGGGCCGACGCGGGCGTCCACCATCGACGCCAACGACCAGCTCAAGTCCGCCGACGAGTACCGCAACCTGGTCGTTTCGTACGAGAACGGACGCCCGGTCCGCCTTGCGGATGTCGCCGACACGCTGGATGACGCAGAGAACGTGCGTCTGGGCGCGTGGGCGAACCAGACTGCGGCGGTGCTCGTAAACATCCAGCGCCAGCCGGGCGCCAATGTGATCGAGGTGGTCGACAGCATCAAGAAATTGCTGCCCCAGCTGCAGGCAACCCTGCCCGGCTCGGTGGACGTTGCGCTGCTCACCGACCGCACCACGACGATCCGTGCTTCCGTGCGGGACGTGAAAATCGAGCTTGCGCTGGCCATCGTGCTGGTGGTGATGGTGATCTTCGTTTTCCTGCGCAGCGCCGCCGCCACGGCCATTCCAAGCGTCGCGGTTCCGGTGTCGCTGGTGGGGACCTTCGGCGTGATGTATCTGGCCGGATTCAGCATCAACAACCTCACGCTGATGGCGCTGACCATCGCCACCGGTTTCGTGGTCGACGACGCGATCGTCATGATCGAGAACGTTTCGCGCTACATCGAGGGCACCGAGGACTCCCCGCCGCTGCCGCCGCTCGAGGCGGCGCTCAAGGGTTCGGAGCAGATCGGCTTCACGATCATTTCGCTGACGGCGTCGCTGATCGCCGTGCTGATCCCGCTGCTTTTCATGGGCGACGTCGTGGGGCGCCTCTTCCGGGAATTCGCGATTACGCTCGCGGTGGCGATCCTGATTTCGGCCGTGGTGTCGCTCACGCTCACGCCCATGATGTGCGCCCGACTGCTCCGCCACACGCCGGAAGCGGAGCAGGGCCGCTTCTACCGCGCGAGCGGGCGGTTTTTCGATGCGGTCATTGCGCGGTACGCCGTCATGCTCGACTGGGTGCTCGACCGGCAGACGGCGACGCTGTTTGTAGCAATCGGCACGCTTGTCCTCACCGTCGTGCTCTACATCTGCGTGCCGAAGGGATTTTTCCCGGCACAGGACACAGGCGTGATTCAGGGCGTGTCCGAGGCGCCGCAATCCATTTCGTACACCGCGATGGCCGAGCGCCAGCAGGCGCTTGCGCGTGTGGTGCTGGAAGACCCGGCGGTGGCGAGCCTGTCCTCGTTCATCGGCGTGGACGGCGTCAACACCACGCTGAACAGCGGTCGCATGCTCATCAACCTCAAGCCGCTTTCCGAACGGGATGCCAAAGCGCCCGAAATCATCCGCCGGCTGCAGCAGCGCTTGGCGAGCCTCGAGGGCATCGCGCTCTACATGCAGCCGGTGCAGGACCTCACGATCGAAGACCGCGTGAGCCGCACGCAATACCAGTTCAGCGTCGAGGATGCCGACCCCGCGGAGCTCAGCCTGTGGGTGCCGCGGCTGGTCGAGCGGCTGCGCTCGCTTGCCCAACTGGCCGACGTGGTGAGCGACCTGCAGGACGAAGGCCTGCAGGCTTACGTCGAGATCGACCGCGCCACCGCGGGCCGCCTGGGCGTCACGCCTGCCGCGATCGACAACGCGCTCTACAACGCGTTCGGGCAACGGCTGATCTCCACCATCTTCACGCAGACCAGCCAGTACCGCGTCGTGCTCGAGGTCAAGCCCGAGTTCAAGGTTGGACCGGCGGCGCTGGACAACGTCTACATCGGCTCGACCAACGGCCAGCAGGTCAAGCTTTCGGCTGTCGCCCAGGTCATCGAAAAGCCGACCTCGCTGCTGGTCAGCCACCTGGGCCAGTTTCCCGCGTCGACCATTTCGTTCAACCTGGCCCCCGGCGTGTCCCTCGGCGAGGCCGTCGATGCGATCCGCGCCGCGGAGAAGGAAATCGCGATGCCGCTGTCGGTGCAGACGCGCTTCCAGGGCGCGGCTCTCGCTTTCGAGGCGTCGCTCGACAACACGCTCCTGCTGATCCTGGCCGCGATCGTCACCATGTATATCGTGCTGGGGGTGCTTTACGAGAGCTACATCCACCCCGTGACGATCCTCTCTACGCTGCCCTCCGCGGGCGTCGGCGCGCTGCTGGCCCTCATCCTTTCGCGCAACGACCTGGGGATCATCGCCATCATCGGCATCATCCTGCTCATCGGGATCGTGAAGAAGAACGCGATCCTGATGATCGACTTCGCGCTCGACGCGGAGAGGAACGAAGGCAAGGCGCCGCGCGACGCGATCCGCCAGGCGTGCCTGCTGCGCTTCCGGCCGATCCTCATGACCACCATGGCCGCGCTGCTGGCGGCGCTGCCGCTCATGCTGGGCTCGGGCGTCGGGTCGGAGCTGCGCCATCCGCTGGGCATCACGATGGTGGGCGGGCTGATCTTCAGCCAGATGCTGACGCTGTTTACGACGCCGGTGATTTACCTGGGGTTCGACAGGTTGTCGCGAAGGACGAAAGAGGCGGTGAAGGAAGGGGCGAGGGATTCGGCGTGAGAGCTCTGGAATTGACCTTCCATGTGAAGAACTCCGTTTTCAAAGTGTTGACTTCGTATTTGACTTTCCAAGTCTCGCACTTTTGTGCAATGGCTTCGCTTGCGCGATCGCGCAAGCGTCAATTGCACAAAAGTGCGAGAGATGGGTACTTCAAAAGCATTCGGACGTTCGCGTACGCGATGACCCTGTAGCCCCATGAACATCTCCGAACCCTTCATCCACCGTCCTGTGGCAACCACGCTGCTGACCCTCGGCATTGCCATCGCAGGCGCGATCGCCTTCACGCGGCTGCCCGTCTCGCCGCTGCCACAAGTGGATTTCCCCACCATCTCGGTGCAGGCGCAGTTGCCGGGAGCCAGCGCCGAGACGATGGCCTCGACGGTGGCCACGCCGCTTGAGCGCGCACTGGGACGCATTGCCGGCATCACCGAGATCACCTCATCGAGTTCGCTGGGCTCGACGCGTATCACGCTGCAGTTCGACCTGAGCCGCGATATCGAGGGCGCGGCCAACGACGTGCAGGCAGCGCTCAACGCTGCGCGCACGCTGCTGCCCACTGGCATGCCAAGCAGCCCGACGTACCGCAAAGTGAATCCGGCCGACGCGCCGATCATGATCCTCTCGATGACCTCGGAGACGATGACGCAGGGCCAGATGTACGACGCGGCCTCGACCGTGCTCGCGCAAAAGCTCTCGCAGGTCAAGGGCGTCGGGCAGGTGACCGTGGGCGGCAGCTCGCTGCCGGCGGTAAGGGTGGAGCTCAACCCGGCGATCCTCAACAAATACGGCATTGGCCTCGAGGAGGTGCGCGCCGCAATCGTGGCGACCAATGCGAACCGGCCCAAGGGCTTCGTCGAAGACGACAAGCGCCACTGGCAGATCCTTGCCAATGACCAGGCGCGTAAGGCGGCGGAGTACATGCCGGTGGTGATCGCATTCCGCAACGGCGCGGCGGTGCGGTTGTCCGACGTGGCCGAGGTGGTCGATTCGGTGCAGGACCTGCGCAACGCCGGTTCGGCCAACGGCAAGCCCTCGGTGCTGCTGATCCTCAATCGCCAGCCGAACGCCAACATCATCGGGACCGTGGACCGCGTGGCGGCGATGCTGCCCGTGCTGCGAGCGTCGATTCCAAGCGCAATCGACCTCCAGGTGGCGCTCGACCGCACCCCGACCATCCGCGGCAGCCTGCGCGACGTGGAGCGTGCGCTCGCGATCTCGATCGCGCTGGTGATCATGGTCGTGTTCGTGTTCCTGCGGAACTGGCGCGCGGCGCTGATTCCCAGCGTGGCGGTACCGGTCTCGCTGATCGGCACTTTCGGCGTCATGCACCTTTGCGGCTTCAGCCTGAACAATCTCTCGCTGATGGCGTTGACGATCGCCACCGGATTCGTGGTGGACGACGCGATCGTGGTGCTCGAGAACATCTCGCGCCGCATCGGGGAGGGCGTGCCGCCCATGAAGGCGGCGCTGCAGGGCTCGCGCGAAGTGGGGTTCACGGTGCTCTCCATGAGCCTGTCCTTGATCGCGGTGTTCATTCCGATCCTCCTCATGGGCGGGATCGTGGGGCGCCTGTTTCGCGAATTCGCGGTGGTCCTGTCGGTGGCGATCCTGATATCGCTCCTGGTGTCGCTCACAACGACACCGATGATGTGCGCGCGCCTGCTGCGCCCGGACAAGGACGTGGTTCATGGCCGCCTGTATCACGCCGGCGAGCGCGTGTTCGCCAGGGTGCTGCGCGGGTACGAGGTCACCCTGGGCTGGGCGTTGCGCCACGGCCTGGTGATGCTGCTCCTGCTCGCGGCGACGATCTGCCTGAATTTCTACCTGTACACCATCGTGCCCAAGGGCTTCTTTCCGCAGCAGGACACCGGCCGCCTGATCGGCAACATCCAGGCCGACCAGGGCATCTCGTTCCAGGCCATGCAGGTCAAGGTGGCCAGGTTCGTCGAGCTCGTGCGCGCGGATCCGGACGTCGAAACGGTCGTCGCCTTTACGGGCGGCGGACAGCGCAACCGCGCTTTCATGTTCGTAACTCTCAGGCCGCTGGGAAAAAGGACGCTGTCGGCCGACCAGGTGGTCGGCCGCCTGCGCGCCAGCCTGATCCGCGAGCCCGGCGCGAGCCTCTTTCTCGTCCCGGTCCAGGACATCCGCGTGGGGGGGCGGCAGGCGAACGCCCAATACCAGTTCTCGCTGCAGGCCGACGATCTCGAGGAATTGCGCGCCTGGGAGCCGCGCGTACGGCGCGCCCTGTCGCAGCTGCCCGAACTTGTCGACGTGAACACCGACCAGGAGGACAAGGGCCTGCAGACCTCGCTCGTGATCGATCGCGACACTGCGTCGCGGCTGGGAATCACTCCGCGCATGATCGACGCGACGCTGAACGACGCGTTTGGCCAGCGGGTCGTGTCGACGATTTACAACCCGCTGAACCAGTACCGCGTGGTCATGGAGGCGGCGCCGCAGTTCTGGCAGAATCCGGACGCGCTCAAATATGTCTATGTCAGCGCGCCGGCTGGCGCACAAGCCAGCGCGCAGGGTGCGCAGGCAACACAGGCCAGCGCCAAGGGCAGCGCGCAGGTTCCGCTCTCGGCGATCAGCACCTACGGCCCGACCAACGCGCCGCTGGGCGTGAACCACCAGGGCCAGTTCGCCGCTTCGACCATCTCGTTCAACCTGCCGCCCGGCGTATCGCTTTCGGATGCGACCGCTGCGGTGAACGAGGCGCTCGACCAGATCGGCGTGCCCTCGAGCGTGCACGGGACTTTCCAGGGCACGGCGCGAGCCTTCCAGGCGTCGCTGGACAACCAGCCCTGGCTGATCCTCGCGGCGTTGCTTACCCTGTATATCGTGCTCGGCATCCTCTACGAGAGCGTGATCCATCCAATCACGATTCTCTCGACGCTGCCCTCCGCAGGCGTCGGTGCGCTGCTCGCCCTGCTCGCGTCCGGGACCGAGCTCAGCATCATCGCGTTCATCGGCGTGATCCTGCTCATCGGCATCGTGAAGAAGAACGCGATCATGATGATCGACTTTGCCATCGACGCGGAGCGCAACCGCGGGTTCGCGCCGGAGAAGGCGATCTTCGAGGCGTGCCTGCTGCGTTTCCGGCCGATCATGATGACGACCATGGCTGCGCTGCTGGGGGCGGTGCCGCTTGCGATCGGTTTCGGGGAGGGCGCGGAATTGCGCCGTCCGCTTGGCATCGCGATCGTCGGTGGGCTGGTCTTCAGCCAGTTGCTGACCCTGTACACGACGCCGGTGGTTTATCTTTACCTCGACCGGCTCGGGCTGTGGGCCGCGCGGCGCTGGCCGCGTTCTGCGCGGCGCGCCTCTTTGGAAGGGCAGACACCATGACCGACAAGCGCTTCCTCCGCGCGCTCCTGACGGCAGCGCTCCTTCCCGGTTGCACCATCGGCCCCGACTATGTGCGGCCTTCCGCGAGCGTGCCTGCCGCGTACAAGGAAGGAACGAAGGAAGGACTGCGCTGGCAGCCGGCGCGCCCGAGCGACCACGTGGGCCGCGGCAACTGGTGGGCGGCGTTTGGCGATCCCGAGCTCGACCGGCTGATCGCGCAGATCGACGTCACCAACCAGACCCTGATCGCCGCCGAGGCGCAGTTCCGCCAGGCCGTCGCGCTGGCCGATCAGGCGCGCGCGGCGTGGTTCCCTACCGTTACGGCGGGATTGCAGGAAACCCGCTCGCGCCCTTCGGCCACCACAGGGCCCGTGACCGGCATTTCGACCAGCAAGCGCACGATCTTTTCGGCGCCGCTCAATTTCTCGTGGGAAGCCGACCTGTGGGGCAGGATCCGGCGGTCGGTCGAAGCCGGCGATTCTTCAGCGCAAGCGAGCGTGGCAGACCTCGAGAATGCGCGCCTGAGCCTGCAGGCGCAGCTCGCCCAGGACTACTTCCAGTTGCGCGCGCTCGATTCGCAAAAGCGGTTGCTGGATGCCACGCTCGGGGCTTACGCCAAATCCCTCGAACTCACGAACAACCGCTACCGGGCCGGCGTGGTCGCGCGCATCGACGTTGCCCAGGCCGAAACGCAGATGAAATCCACGCAGGCGCAGGTGCTCGATCTCGGCGTGCAGCGCTCGCAGCTCGAGCACGCGATTGCGGTCCTGCTCGGGACGACGCCCTCCGGGTTTTCGCTCGCTCCCGCTGAACTCTTCGCCAAGCCCCCCCTGGTGCCGCCCGGGCTGCCGGCCGACTTGCTCGAGCGCCGCCCCGACATTGCGGCGGCGGAACGAAGGGTTGCAGCCGCCAACGCCCAGATCGGCGTCGCCGCGGCAGCGTGGTTTCCGACTGCGACGCTCAGCGCCGCTTTTGGGTTCCAGTCGGCCACCGCAGCGCAGTGGTTTACCCTGCCGAGCCGGTTCTGGTCGATCGGCCCTGCGCTGGCCGAAACGATTTTCGACGGTGGGCGCAGGCGCGCCGTCGGCGATCAAGCGGTGGCCGCCTACGACGCGAGCGTGGCGAACTACCGCCAGGTTGTGCTCACAGGTTTCCAGGAAGTCGAGGACAACCTGGCCGCCCTGCGCATTCTCGAAGAGGAAGCGCGCGTGCAGGCCGAAGCCACGGCAGCGGCGCAGCTGGCGCTCGAGATTTCGCTCAACCAGTACAAGGCAGGCATCGTTACCTACCTGCAAGTGGTCACCTCGCAGGCAACCGCGCTCGCCAACCAGCGCACCTCGGCCGATCTCCTTGCGCGGCGCATGACCGCGAGCGTGCTGCTCGTGAAAGCCCTGGGCGGCGGCTGGGGCGCCGCTGCGCTGCCGGATTCGGCGGAGCTGCGCCGCCGGGCGGAAGGCGGCCGGGCGGCCACTTCGCGCTGAGATGAGCGAACATGCCAGCCCGCGCAGCCCCCGGGGCGCTCCGCGCGCCTGAGCGCTACACCCAGACCTGCAGCACGTAATCGAAGGCCGCCTGCGCGTTCGTCATGTCGACCCGCTGCTGCCTGATGCGATAGCCGTTGGCGGTTTTCTTCAGGTGGTGGACGTAGCTGCCCGCGAAATGGCGCACGTTGTCGCGGCGCAGCTCCATCATGTGAAAACGCGAGCGCGCCACGACATCGCCGTTCGGCGATTCCTTTTCGACGATCACGTTGCCGACCACATGGTTGGTGCCCCACAGCGGCCGTTGCGACCAGGCGTCCGGATGCAGCACACGCTTCATCCTGACCGTCATGAGATTCTTGTCCTCGGCGAAGATCGACGGAATGCCGTCCCAGTGCTTGTCCGCCGGGTCGGCCGGCATCCAGTAGACGCCGTCGGCCGTGAAGAGGTCGATGTAATCCTGCCAGCGCTTGGCGTCGAGCACCTCCGCCTGGCGGTAGAGGAGCTGCTCGACGGCGTGCTGGGTCGAGTGGCCGTTGCCTTTCGGCGCAACATTAGGCAACGGCTTTTTCGCCGCGGTTTTTTTTGCGGTTTTCTTCGCTGCTTTCTTTGCCATGTCGGTTCCTATGCCCGCGCCATGAATTTGGCCCATGCCTTCATCTGGTTTCGCATCGGCGCTTCCGATGTGCCCATGCCTTCGCCCGTTTCGACCACTCCGTTCTTTTCGATGTCGCGGCCGTAGTGGCGCGCGAAGCTCACCCAGTCGCCGCCCTCCGAGCCCAGGCCGGTCTGGATCTTCCAGAAATTCTCGAGATCGTCCGCGTTGATCAAGGTGGCCGGCGAATTCACCAGGTTGTAATAGGCAAGCGCGCGGCGGTAGATGGGCTCGGGTGCGCCTTTCAAGCGGAAATGCCAGATCTCCGTCAGCGTCTTGTTCACCCCCAGCGGGCGCACCGCGCGCAGCTGCTGCAGGGGCGACTGCACCGACAGGCCCGGATAGATGAGAACGTGGTGGATGTTGGTGGAGAGGATCTCTTCCTTGCGTTTTTCGCCGTAGGCTTTCGTAAGCGTCTTCTCGTAGGCGAGCGTGTCCGGGTCCTGCGGGCGCAGGCCCATGTAGCCGGTCAGGATGCAGTGGCCGTACGGGTAGCTGATCGTCTGAAAGTTGTCCCACTTGTCGATCGTCACCGTCGCGAAGGCCGAGAGCATGTGGTACGAGAGGGGGATCTTGCCGGTCTTCTTCTCGATCTCGACTTCGACCTCGCGGGCGGCCCGGCCCGTGGACTGGTGCGTCACCGAGGGATGCAGCGCGTCGAGCTGGTTTTCGAGAAAGATCTTCCAGTTGGAGTTCTGGATCACGCGAAAGCAGTTCGGCACGACCTCCACTTCGCCTTCGGGTGCGCGGTCGCAGATGTCGTCGAAGGCGATTTTCGAGGGCCCGAGGAATTCGACAAGCGAAGGTCCATCGGCCGCGAGGCTCGCGAACACGAACCCGCGGTAGTTCTCCACCCGCGCGGCCTTCTTCATGTTGCAGTCGGGGTTGTCGCGCGTCCAGCGCGTGTCCTTGTATCCGGACTCCATCATCGGGATGTTCTTGAGCTTGCCGTCGTGGTTGAAAGTCCACGCGTGGTAGGAGCAGCGGAAGAATTCGCCGGTGTTGCCGCTGCGGTCCCCGCAGATCATCGAGCCGCGGTGCGGGCAGCGGTTGTAGAGCACGTTCACCTTCCCCTCCGCCCCTCGCACCATGATCATCGGCTGGCGGCCGATCTGCACGGTGTAGTAGTCGCCGGGTTTTTTCACCTGGGTCTCGTGGCCGCAGTAGATCCAGACGCGCTCGTGGATGCGCTCCATTTCAAGGGCGAACAGCTGCTCGTCGGTATAGACCGACTTGTGCACGCGGTCGGGCTCGACCAGCCTGGCTACGTTTGGAATGTTCTCGTGAAGCATGGTTGGCTCCCGGCTTGGCGTTAAGGATTGGATGCGGCCTGCGCAGCCTGGGTGGCCTGGGCGCGTCCCGCATCGAGATTCGACTGCATGCGCTGCAGTGTCCAGCGCAACAGGTCTGCGGCGCCCTCCGGCAGGCCGGCCAGCGCCTCGCGATTGAGTTCCTCGACCGCCGGCCAGACGCGCGCGAAAAGCTTTTCGCCGGCCGCAGTGGGTGCGAGGCGCGTGACGCGCATGTCCTCGGCGTCAGAAAGGCGCGTGACGCAGCCCGCCTGCTGCATCCGATCGACGATACGCGTGAGCGTCGAGCGCTCGATCGAGGCGAGGTCGGCCAGCTCGCTCATCGAGCAGCGCTGGCGCGCGTGCAGCGTGGCGAGCACGCGCCACTCGGGCGCGCGCAGGCCGTGGCCGTCGAGCGCCTCGGCCAGGCGCCGGTCGCGGCTGGCGATGACCTGGGTCATCCAGAAGAAAGCGTGCTTCTCGAGTTCGAACGCGGCCATGCGGATAAGCTACGCCGCATTGGTTGCGTTTGCAAGGAATCGGGCGGTCCGAAAGCTGGTGCACCGCACAAGCCAGGACTGGCTGAGCGTACGGCTTCTGGCGCGATCGCGTGCGTTCCCCTCTTGATGCGCAGGCACCAAAATTGCTTCCAATCGCACGTAAATCGGTGGGGCGCTCCAATCGCAAAATCATGGGATCCGCAGCGCAAGGCGAGCGTCATGCCGCAGTAGAGTGATGGAATGATCCATCTTGAAACAGGTGTGCTCGTCATCGGCGCAGGCGGCGCGGGAATGTACGCGGCCATTGAGGCGGCACGCGGCGGAGCTGAAGTAATCCTCGCTGACCGC
>JANMXB010000738.1:0-2607 GCA_031380765.1 Pseudomonadota bacterium
CCGGTCGTCTCCGCCAGCGGTATGAAGGTCCCGGGGCTGACCATGCCCCTGGCGGGACTGCGCCAGCGCAGCAGGACTTCGGCACCGCCGATCCGGGCGGTCCCGCCGGCAAGTGACAGTTTCGGCTGGTACACGGGGAACAGTTCGCCCGCCGTAATCGCCCGCTCCAGATCGCGGGCGAGGTTTTGGCGTTCGCGCGCTTCGGCGGCAAGCTTCGGGGAGAAGAAACGGTACTCGCCGCTGTCCTCGACGCGCGGGCGCGACAGCGCGAACTCCGCCTGCCCCAGCAGCGCGGTCCCTTCGATGTCCTGCACCGGCGCATCGGTAATGCCGATCCTCACCTGGACGCCTTGAGCGCCGGCCGACGCGCAAGTCTCGCGTACCGCGCGCACGATCTTCTCGGCGAAGTCGGCATCGCCGCCGGCAGCATCGCGAACGCGCACGATGGCGAATCTGTCGGCGCCCAGATGGGCGATGAAATCCTCGGGTGCCGCCGCCTGCTTGAGACGCGCGCAGAGGCGGCGCAGCAAATCGTCCGCGCGCCGCGTCCCGATGCTTGCGTTCAACTCCCGAAACTGCAGCAAATTGACCAGCAGCAGCGCCACGCGGTGGTTGCCGCCTTCCGCCCCGCGGGAGCGCTCTACATGTTCAATCAATGCGGCGCGATTCGGCAGCCCGGTCAGCGCATTGTGGTGCGACAGGTATCGCGCCCGCTCTTCGGCGATTTCGCGGTCACGGCGCTTCGAATCGGCGATGCGTTCGAGCATCGCATCGTAGGCGCGTATCAAATCGCCCATTTCGTCGATGCGCTTCGACCCTACCGCCCAGCGGCCGGCGTGATCCGGATCCGCTCCGGCCGCAAGGGCGCTCTTGCGAAGCGCGAGCAGCGGTCGCAGCACGGCGAAGTGCAGCACGAGCATCGTTCCCATCGTGACCACGAGGACGATGATGGCCACCAGGCCGCCGATGCGAAGCAGGTAGGAGATCAAGGCCGCACGCACGTAGCCCGAATCCAGGCGCGCGAAAACCATGGGTTCGCCCGCCCTGCTGCTGCGCCAGGCGACATCCGTGCGGCTGCCATCGGCGGAGCGGCCGAGGCGTTCAGGCATCATCCCCGCGCGCTTGGCGACGCCGTTCGAGTAGTCCAGCCCTTCATGCTCGCCGACGCGCAATAGCGCAGATCCATCCCGGCCGTAAAGCGCCAGTCCGGCAAGTCCGTATTGTCCGACCAGTGATGCGATCTCCTTGGGCGGCGCGCTACCCCCGACCAGAAGCGCCGGCTCGATCGCGATCACCGCGCCATCGCTCATTCGATCCAGCTCGTTGCGCTCGAAGCGCTGCGCCGAAGGCACCAGGATCGCGCTTTCAACCACGAGTATCAAAACGAATACCGCAAAAGTGACCCGCCAGCACAGTCTGCATCCGAGCATTTCTCGCAGTTTCGAATAGGGCTGCATGGCTGGATACGGGCGGCTGGCCGATCTTCAGGCCCTGATTGCGCCCACGACGCTATCCACAACCGCGGCGTTCACGCCAATCACGCCGACACTGCCTTTGCGCAGCGGAATCACGCTGGCATACATGCCATCGTGCGTCGCTCTGGCACGCGCCGGCATGGCCGTGTCCGGCATGACCAGAAGCGTCACCTTGTCCTGCGGCACCATCAGAATCACGTGGTAGGCGGTGCCTTCGCCGAACGGGCACGGCGCGATATGCCGGATCTGGCCGATCCGCTCCAGCCGTTCGATCGGCAGCGTGTCGGCGAGCATGCGCGCAGCCTCGGCTCGCGGCATTGCGCCCATCATGATCGACTTGGCTTCGTCTTTCATGACGAACTGGATACACGCCATGGCCATCGGATCGTCGCGCTCGCGCCACGCGTACAGCCCGATCCCGATGGCACCCGCCGCCGCCGCCGCAGCCGCGGCGAGGAAACGCCGCCTGTCCGGGCGCGGCGCCGCGTTGCTGTCGGAATCCGGCACCGCCTCCAGCAGGCGGTCCGCGAATCCCCCGGGAACCGGGACTTCGAGCGCGCGGCGGATCCGTTCTTCGAGTGCCGCATGCTCCCCGTGCATGCCGGAGCAAAACACGCATTCCATCCGGTGATCGCGCATCGCTTGCGTCTCGCCGTTGCCCGACAGGAGGACGCGCCGGTAATCCAGGCATTTCATGACCGTTCTCCTTTGTGCTCTTTCGCCTCGAGGGGCGAAACAAGGCGCTTGAGCGCCTGGCGCGCGCGCGTGAGCCTTGTCATCACCGCACCCTCTGTGGTCTGGAGCGTTGCCGCAATTTCCGCGCAACTGAAGCCACCGAGCACCTGCAGCGCCAGCGGTTCGGCGTAGGACACCGGCAACGCCATCAGCGCGTCGCGCATCTCCATTGCAAACGGGCTGGCGCGCTCATCGGCGATGTCCAGTTCGGCCACATCGATATCGCCGGCATGACGCGCGTCCTTCGCGATCGCGCGGTGGAATTCGTTCTTCACGATCGAGAACAGCCAGGTTTTCACCGCGGCATGGTCTCTGATCCGGGGGAATGCGCGCCAACCCCGCAGCAGTGCTTCCTGGACGATGTCCTCGGCCTGCTGCCGGTTGCGCGCCAACCAGT